>DASTUU010000442.1:0-1599 GCA_035759485.1 Nitrososphaeraceae archaeon | reverse complement strand
TCATAACTTCCGAATATCACAATTCTGTCATCAGTTTCCCTCATTATATGTCCTATACTATCTTCATTTTCTATTCTAACTCCTTTATTAAACAGTGGTTTGGGGTACTTTCTTTCATAGGCCGCAAGGTCAAGATTCATACCTTGTATCCATTCCTCTGTAGGTAAACTTGTAGGTAATGGTTCTTCACGTGTTACCCTATACTTCTTTACAACCTCAGTGAGGTTAAGACCAATTAACACATTTCTGCTAGTCATTTGAATTACTGATTTTGGAATATCATACCTATCATTCCCTTGACCAAATACAATGAGTTTATCTTTAGTTTCTCTAATGACGTGTCCTATATACGGACAATCTAATGTCATAACACCTCTATTGAAAAATCTGCCTGACGTCATTATCTTCGTATGGATACTGAGTATATTTTTACATTGCTTAATACTGAGTGATACAAATCATAAACACTTCAAACTAATCAGTAAGGAATATGAGAGGAGGGCTCATTAAGATCTATAAAAGCAACCCATACATATGGACTATCTTGGGGTGCTTCTATTTTAGAAACAATAAAATCTTTTTTCATAGCTCATAATTTACACAAACGAACTTATAGTATCTAAGATAAACAAAGGGTCACGAGAAGAAACAGACCTCTACGAGAGTATTACTTAATCTGTATCCTTACTTCGAAGTCACTAAATGCTGTCCTTCCACTTTCTCCAGTTCTGGTTGTTCTTCTTCCTCAGCTAGCTTGTTCATTTTTCTCTTGAAGAGTTTGCTACATCATAGTCTGATTACTAATGAATTTTTTGATTGGCGGTTTGTTATTTTCTGCTGCTTAGGCATGTTAGACGCTGAGTATTATACAATTTCTGCAATCGCAAATCTATTTCCTACAGAAGTAACCTTAACCTTAACTTTATCTCCTACTTTTCCACTTTTAACAAATATAACAAAACCTTGTATTCTAGCAATACCATCACCTCTGTCACTTCTTTCTGTGACCTGAACATCGTATTCCTTTCCTATTTCTACGGGTTTTGGCACTCCAAAGTTAGACTGCCTTCTTCCTCCATAACCGCCTCCTTCGTAACTATTTCTTCTTCCATAACCCATTATATAGTTCAAAATAGATTGTTCCTCCGTAATATGAATTAATGTATATAGAATGAATTTACACCTCTAGTCATAATCATAATACTGCTCCACTGTACAAAAAATGCGGATACAGCCAATACATCTTAACTATGCCTAATCTAATAGATATTAAATACTTTGCAAAACAGTAACAAATGCAAGAGCTGTAACCTAACAATCCATCCTAACTTTGTAGGATATCATACATGTGGTTATGCGAACTGTCCTGTTTGTGGGCCAAGACATATAGCATTGACCATTATCGTTGTGGGCGTAGCCTTATCATTAGTAACAGCAATTCACTTTGCTAATGTGTCATATTCATCTGAGCATTTATTTTCCAAGACATATGTAATGTGTAAAGAAAAGGTCCTTGGCTATGAAAGAATTGGAGCATATGATACAATGGAGAAATTTAAAGCAGCTTTTTCTTATTGTTAGCAAGAAATCTGTTGCAAT
>DASTUU010000441.1:0-1336 GCA_035759485.1 Nitrososphaeraceae archaeon | reverse complement strand
TGAAAGTAAGAAGCAATGGTTTATGAGAATTGGCGGCTTTGACGAACGCAACTACCTGGAACAGGATGGGGTTACTCCTACTCCTAGATTCTGGAATTCCACTTTGCTTGGAAAATTGATTCCATTTACACCAGTTACTTATGCATCTTTTCAAAATGGAATGTTAACTAACATTCAAAATGATTATGCACCTGGTACGATAGGCCTCTATGCAAAAGACATTAAATTTCCAACAAATGAAACGGCAGGAAATCAACCATTAAGTTTAGCATACGCGTCACCTAGTTTTAGAAGCAACAGTACAGGCTTGGTTTTTGCTGTCCTACTTTATAAGGTCAATCATGATTATAAGCCCAGTCTGCCAGCGGATCCTTACCGAGAGTCTAGTCTTTTAATGGAACAAAATAATACAATCCCACTATTTGCTAATTCTTCTAGCCTACTAAAGAATTCACAGACAAATTCCACGATGACTAACGATGCAAATCCTACTAGGAATACAACCGCATCAAGATAAATTGCAACCATTGATACTTCTCAGGGTCCCAGTAGGATGGAATTCTTCCCTGATGCCGCGCCTAAACATGTCAGCAACTTTATTTCACTTGCAAACAAAGGGTTACGATGAAAAGTTATTCCATCGCATTGATAAAGGATTTGTGCTGGAGACAATAACACAAAACCTAATGGGAGTGGAAGAGATAGATGGGGTGCTGGTAGCCCTGGCTACTTAATAGAAGCTGAATTTAGCGATATCCCTCACAAACGCGGAATTGTCTCCATGGCCAGAGTAACTGATCCAAATAGTGCAGGCTCTCAGTTCTTTATTGTTTTAAATGACTCACAGTTTTTTGGACAATCAATATACCATATTTGGCAGAGTGACTGAGAGTATGAATACTGTGGACAAAATAGCCTCTGTCCCCACCAATGAGAAACGCCAACCGGTACATCCAGAAAAGGCCCGTATAAGGTCGGTGAGAATAGAAGAAGGGTAGGGATATCTTCCATCAAGATATATCTGTAAAAAATGAACTACAGGTGTTAGCCGTAGTTTAGGAACCATTCATGTTCTGCTACTTTTGCAAGCCGGACAACCTTTGAATGTATCATATTCTATCCCATGTATCGAACAAGATAGCCACCTGATACCCATTGCCTTTTTATCAGCGTTTTTAGAATTCTTTTTTTTGGCTGCTGCCCTTATCTTCTGACCTTTCAATAAAGTAATTTACTAATGGCTGATATAAAAATTCAAGGGTCTTTTCACGATACCAACTAATTAGCTGAAGACATCAAGTCGTATAAAATTCCAGAAGAGGACACAGTTATAATG
>DASTUU010000440.1:0-1516 GCA_035759485.1 Nitrososphaeraceae archaeon | reverse complement strand
GGATATAACGAGGCAGATTTGTTGTGACACAATCATAATTGACGAGGCACTAAAAACTATTCAGCAATATAATCTAGCAGCCCTCTGTGGGGTTGAAGTGATTGATAGAGAGCAAATGATTTTGAATATATTTGAAAGAAGGGCAAGTACGGCAGAATCTAAAATTCAGACTAAGCTGGCACAACTCCGTTATGACATGATAAGGGCTAGGGAGAAGGTGAGGCTCGCTAAAGCCGGCGAACAACCAGGATTCTTGGGAATAGGAAAGTACAATGCCGATGTATACTACCTTGATATAAAAAAAAGAGCAGGAGCCCTCAAGGCAAAGTTGCTCAAGGAGGAATCAAGAAAAGAAATTCACAGGAGTCAGCGGCTTAAATCAGGGTTAAGAACAATCTCAGTAGCGGGGTACACTTCTGCTGGAAAGACTACTCTGTTTAACACTCTTACTGGGGAATTAAAAACCGGAGGTCCCGACCTTTTTACTACACTGTCTACCCTGACAAGAGCTGTTATTGTGGGAGATGACAAAGTATTATTGTCAGATACTGTAGGATTTGTTAGTAAACTTCCACATTATTTGATCGATGCCTTCAAATCTACTCTAAATGAATTAGTGTATTCTGATCTTGTTTTGCTAGTACTAGACGCAAGTGAACCTGTAGAAGATATGAAAAGAAAACTTACAACCTCGACTCAAGTATTAAATGAGCTCAATGTTCAAATGAGCAAGGTAATACTTGTAATCAACAAAACAGATTTAGTCTCAGCCTCTGATCTAGCTACAAAGATTCACCTTCTAGAGATATACCAGTCATACGCCAACACGAGTTATGTCTCCGCTAAGAACAGTGATAACATAATGCAGCTAATGGCATTAATTGGAGAGCTTCTTTTTGCCTCAGAAAAAGGTACAGATTTCCTACCTAAACCTTATCATCATCTTGTACCAAGCTAGTCCCCTTACTTAACCAATATAAATAAATCCTATTTCAGGACCTAAAACAATGCTCACAATATTAATAGAAGAATTCTGCGTACAGTCGACTATAGTCTCTTCAATATGGAGCCAATCCTCAGATTTGCACTTCTTCGAGCCTTTGTGCCATCATAGGTGTCTTTATTATATACGTCGAGAATTAGTCATAAAAGCAGCTCTGCTTCCATTAGTGAGCATACCCTTATAGGCCAGCGAAAATACCTATTCCACGGTTGGTCAAAAAGTATGCCTACCTTGGGAGAAACCAGATCCATCAAATTGCTTGGTGCATCATCAACTATGATGTCAAAAGGATAGTCTGATTTAGGAATGTCATCGTACACAAATACTAATTCATCTGAAAAAACATCGTATCGATCAAGCCATTTTGCTACGTATGAGATTGTAGCTCTCTCTCTTTTTGTCAGAATTGATATTCTATATCCTTTTCGATGGATTTTTTTAGTAATTTCTCCTAATCCTATTTCAGTTGGAGGAATTTCTAACCATCTATGCTTCCAGATATGATTAAATAAA
>DASTUU010000439.1:0-3507 GCA_035759485.1 Nitrososphaeraceae archaeon | reverse complement strand
AACTGACAAAGAAAGAGAATCAATACACCAATTTTTTATTCTTTATCGCGTAGGGCAGGAGAGATTTGTTTTTCCTACACATATAGTGTAGCAGCATATTGATCACTCGGTGAACATTAAGTTTTTAGTTGGTTAATTGATCGGAAATAGGTTTTGAGTCAATATATCGATTAATCCTAGTGATTGAATGCTATCATTCATTGGCATTTCTTCTTCTAAAACTGCATTCTGTGGCTACTTCTCTAGACCCGATACTTTTGATTATATTATAATAACAAAAACTTATAACTGCTCTTAGAGGTTCTCTTGTACAGTATTCTATAGCATGAACAAGATCTTAATTGAGCTTGCAGATAAATCATCTGTGTTCTATTTGTCCTTGCTTTCTATGACTTTTTCAATTTTTGTGTGTCTTCCCATTATATCCTCTACAATACAAGTTAACAGTTATTTTACTAATGTGGAAGCTCAAACCTTAATCGACAGTGCAGGCAATTCCAATATTAGTAATAAGAACAACACAACTGCTTTTACACTAGCAAATGATACTCTGGATATTGGGATCAACGATACGATTCAAGATTTAACTTTACCACAGCTCTTTGATAGAGCAGAAAAATCAGTTGTTCAAGTGACTACAACTTCTGGGGCAGATGAACCAGATCTATTTCGTTCGGGTATAGGATCTGGTTTTGTATACAATAATGACGGCCTAATAGTAACTAATTATCATGTAATTTCGCCCGGTATTTCTCAGTCTGGAGAGCCGACTCAAGGAGATACAAATAATGGCGTCGATATTAATGTGGCGTTTGAAGATGGAACCATTTATCCTGCTACCCTTGTAGGAGCAGATCGTTTCTCTGACATTGCGATAATCCATATACCAGCGGAGGCTAGAAGTAAACTTGTTCCACTTCCCATTGGAAATTCCTCAGAGTTACAAGTGGGCCAGCAAGTCGTGGCCATAGGAAACCCTTTTGGTCTTTCTGGTTCTATGACAGAGGGTATTGTAAGCGGACTAGGTCGGTTAATTCCATCTTCTGAAGAGGAGCAATTGCCACAGTTGCCCGATGGGATTCCGACACCAGAGGTTCCTTCTATTCCAGGGCTACCACCACAGGATCAATTGCCTCCATCTTTGCCTCCATCTTTGCCTCCTAATAATACTCCTGACGGCGAGGTCAGAGAAACACGTAGACAAGGTTCCTTTTCGATTCCAGATATAATCCAAACTGATGCACCTATCAACCCCGGTAATTCTGGAGGACCCCTTCTTGACCTCAGAGGCGAAGTAATAGGCATGAATACTGCGATTTTTTCTTCTACAGGAGAGTCTGCGGGAGTTGGCTTTGCAATACCAGCGAACACGCTAAAGAAAGTGATACCTTCACTAATCAGCTCTGGAATATATCAACATCCTTGGCTTGGAATTTCTGGGACCGATATAACGCCTGAAATTGCAGAGGCATTAGGATTAAAAGAAGCCAAGGGATTCCTCGTAACAGACATCACTTTAGGAAGTCCTGCAGATAAGGCTGGAATAAGGGGTGGCTACAAAATAGATAATATCAATGGAAGGGAGATTGCATTAGGTGGTGACATCATAGTTGCTATTGATAATACTACAGTCAGAAAGATCGATGACCTTCTAAGCCACTTGGAAAGAGAGAAAAATGTTGGCGACATTATACGTCTCACTATTCTTAGAAATGGCAGCATACAAGAAACCCAACCCACTACTCTTGCGGCACGCCCTGACTCAACATCTCAGCTCAAGCCATCTTCACAGAAAGAGCAGCAACAAAATCAGGGAAAGCCAGCTTGGCTAGGGATATCTGGAACCACGGTAAATCCAGAAATTGCTCAGGCGATGGGTCTAAAGGCTGACACTAAGGGTTTTCTGGTAGTAGAAATTGTTGCTGATGGCCCTGCAGATAAGGCTGGAATAAGGGGTGGCTACAAAATAGATAACATCAATGGAAGGGAGATCACATTAGGTGGTGACATCATATACAGAATAGATAATAGAACAGTTACTACCCTTGAGAACATCTTAACGTATCTTAGCAATGAAAAGAAGGCTGGTGATAATGTACAGCTTGGTATTCTTAGAGATGGTCTAACTAACCAAGTTAATGTGACGTTAGGAGAGGTACCGCAATCAGGTCTTCAAGGCAGACAAGAAGAAGGACAACAGCCGGGACTTGATATCACACCCTAGATTTTTGATTTGGAAAGCTATACTATTAGGATTGTCTATTTCTCTAGTTTCCTGGCTGCTGCTATTCATTAGAATTACATATGCATAACAAACTAGCACATACAGCGGAACATGCATTTATTGGATCACTTCAAAAGAACCTAGGCATAACTCTAAATGTAAGAAAGGTAGAGCATCGAAAAAACGATAGTAGTGTAATTATCAAACTCGAACAATTGGACCTTGAGACAGTTATTAAAGCACAACGTGAGGTTAACTTGTTAATTCAGTGTGGAAGAAAGGTAAAATCACATTCATATGAAACACTAGAGGAGGCAAAGACAAGATTTCCACATATCAGGGTAAATGAGGAGAGGATAAAGCAGTACGGGCCACCAATAAGAGTCATAGAGATAGAAGGGCATGATATAGCAGCGTGCGCTATGGATCATGCTTCCAATCTTTGTGAGTGCGAGTTCTTTCTTGTCACCAAAGTTTCAAGTAGAGAACGAGATAGTGAATATGAAATAGATTTTACAGTAAAGGACCAAGCCAAAGAGGCATCGACTATATTAGTATGGAAATTACTGGGAATTTGTAAAGAGGTAGGAGCAAATATAAATACTGTTGAAAATACCGTAAAAAGGCTTAGCGAAGAAAGAAGAGCAAATGCTATTAAGTTGAAACGCATTACAGCAGAGTACCTTAGCAATATCGTGCCTGAGATTATAGACAAAAATAATATAAAGGTAAATCTTTTCCAAGAAACATTCTATGGCTTAGATGACGAAGAAATTCGAAGCTTTGCGGGAAAAAAAATAGCCGACCCAGATGAAAAAAGCATTGTCTTGTTGGCTCACATCCCCATTGATAACGAGGAAAATGCTTCCATCGTCTTCGCAAGAACTGATGCTTTGCATAGTATTGATTGTAATAGGTTATTCCGAGAGCATTATTCATTAGGAGGAAGGGGCGGCGGAAAAGCTACATATGTTACAGGAGTAATTAAAAAAGAAAAGGTTGGAGAGTTAGTAAAACATATTATTACAGATGTTACAAATTTACTTTAATTAATTTGATAAGGTTACTACCCCTTAAGAGGTAAAAGAAAATAAAAAAGGTTTTCAAGGCTAGAAAAGAATCCGAATTTAGGCAGGGTTTTGATTCTACTTCTTATTATTATTTATTTGCTCCAGCAGCTCCTTGCTCGTATTCACTACCTGTTTCTGCTGCACCTGCAGTACCTTTAGCCATACCTTTTTTCCTTGCTATTTCTGCTGCTTCTTCTGGGCTGGTTCCTCCTG
>DASTUU010000438.1:0-2336 GCA_035759485.1 Nitrososphaeraceae archaeon | reverse complement strand
TAGTAATACTTTCTTTTTACCGTAAAGGTCAGACATTTTACCGGCGATTGGAGTCATTACTGCAGCAACAATCAGGTATGCACTAAATATCCAAGCAGCCGTCCCATAAGATATGCTAAAGTCCTTCATGATCTCTGGAATGGCTGGTAAGAGCATGGTTTCTGAGAAAAAAACAACCAAGAGTGTGCTACTAAGTATTCCAAGAGTAAACCAAGCATGACGACTAACATTAACAGAAGTTAACGAGTACATATCCACAATAGGTGTATGTGCACATTTATAAGTGTATCTACACTATATATTCCCCCCTCTTAATATATTTTGATAATGGAGTAAACCTTTTATGTAATAATATGTGTATATCAACCTAGAGAATTGAGTGTTCTAAACATCAATACAATACTGGAACAAGGAATGTCAACAGATTCGTGTACATGCAGCGAATTACGGAGGGCAGCCAGGGCTGTAACACTACTTTATGATAACGCATTCAAATCTAGTGGATTGCTATCTACACAACTTGGTGTACTGCATGTCATCTACAAGTCAGACTCTATAAGAATCACACATCTTGCAAGAGAGTTAGGCATGGACAGAACAACTCTCACTAGAAATCTGTCTGTTTTAGAAAGACAGGGCTTTATCAAGATCTCCTCTGGTAATAAAGATAATCGAACTAGGATTGTAACGATTACCTACAAGGGACGTGCCACAATAGCCAAAGCCATCCCACGTTGGAATGAGGTTCAGCGCAAGGTAAAACAGCAAATGGGCGAGACTTCGTGGAAGGAATTAATGCATAAATTGTCTCAATTTGTAAAGGTAGCCAACCAATTAAATGAAAAGTGACAATGATATATTTGACTGACAGCTCTCCGCAAGACTTATCACACCTTGCTTAAGCTTATAACCAGATTACTTCGCCTTTGTTCTTGTTCTTCACCAAAGGTTAGGTACAATCATTTTCTATAACAATAAGGCCGGCAGAAATCAATCAAATGTTAAGTTCGGGACGTATATTATCCTACGGAATAATATTATATTGTCTTTACTAAATAAAAGCATCGGTTTATCCAAGGATACTGTTGGCAACGAGCCACTGGCTTTTGGAATAGGTATCTTCTAGATAGGTAAGCTACTGCATTAGTGAACATATAAGGCTATGCAAACTTTGACGAATACGTACGTGATACAATTAAGGAAGATATAGAGCGGGTCTTAGAAGGCTCTGAAGTGTTCTTGATGGCAGTCGCAGTAGTTGCTGCATTTGGTATTGCAGTAGCAGCGGTGGGTGGTTCACTTACTATAGCCACACCAGCAGTGGCCATACTGGCTGGTAGGGACAATGCAACCGTGATGGCTGGTAATATGACTGCAGGTAGCAACATGACAGGCGGCAATTGGACTAAGTAAAAGAAAAATTCCTAATCACTATTTTTTATTTTAGACAGTGTAAATTTGTTCTATTAGCCATTGTATTATTTTATTAAACGCTACCTCTTTGGCATTTAATTCTGGGTCCATCTTTCATTTTCACATACGCATAGAATCAATTAAATTATTGTGTACCTATCCGTTATTGTCAGTCATTCTTCCCCGTCTGTAGTCTAGACGGATTACAGAAAAGATGTCTAAACGCGTTCTGGCCTTTTTCTCTTAACAAATTGTTCACCGGAAAATGTAAAACCGACAGTATTATGGTCAGCCTCCATTTCCAAGTCGTAGCTGAATCGCTAATTGTGAAAGATAGAGTGCATGATGAATGAATTAATGAATTCCTAGCCCATGTCAGTCCTTGGGAAGATTTGTCAGAGAGGATAATATCTTTTCACTCCACCATACTTGGAGTTGAATTTCCCAAAAATATCGTTAACCCTATTACTGTCCGTTATTGGTTTACCTCTTGCAGGTATTTCTTCGCCGTTTACAGAAATTTTCGACGATGGATTGACTAACAGGTTCTTATACCAGTTAGTATCCGAGCCATAATTTGGAAGTAAATACAAAGTGTTGCCTTCATGCACAAACCAGACTGGCCTAGGATCCTGTATCTCCCGGACGACTACAAGAAGGGCGAAAAACACCCAGCGATCGTGGTCGGCCATCCGTTAGGAGGGGTTAAAGAACAGACTGCGGGACTATATGCAAAGAAGCTATCCGAGAAGGGCTTTATTGCACTCGCTTTTGACGCAAGTTATCAAGGTGAAAGCGAAGGAGAGCCTCGATTTCTAGAAGATCCGTTTGCTAGAGCAGAAGACGTAAAGTCGGCAGTGACGTTCCTTGAAACCCGCGATGAGGTCGATCAAGAAGAAATTGGTGCTTTGGGTATTTGTGCA
>DASTUU010000437.1:0-7389 GCA_035759485.1 Nitrososphaeraceae archaeon | reverse complement strand
CTCTTCAGTTCTCCCAACCGCAATTGTGGTAGTTGCTCCACACAATTTTGCTATCTGCAAAATATACATTCCAACACCGCCCGTTCCATAAACAGCAATTATGTCACCAAGATTAATTTTGCCCATGGATTTTACTGCATGCATAGCAGTAACCCCTGCACAACACAAACTAGCACCAAATTCGTACGGCACCTCTGATGGGAGTGTTATTAATCTTTTATAATTTACCTTCATATATTGGGCATAACCCCCATCAGCAGAAAAACCATACATAGGTAAAGAATTGATATTTTTGCAAATATTTGAATTGCCTGTAAGGCAAAAATTGCAATCACCGCAAGGAGTTATAAAATGAACAATGGCTCTATCACCTTTCTTTACATTCTCTACGTTTTCTCCAAGCTGTTCTACATCACCTGCTGTCTCGTGTCCTAACACAATGGGTCCATTAACAGGAATAACTCCAGAAACTACGTGTACATCACTATGGCATACAGAAGCAGCCCGGATTTCCAATAGTACTTCATCAGGGTTTATTTTTGGAATAGGATCATCTTGGATTTTGATGGGTTCTCCGACCCTATAAAACCTGGCAGCATCGGGCATGGTAGTGATCTGATAAATAAGGGCTATATATTTTTGAAAAAACCATTTTTTTCTGCACAATATATGACTCTAACAATATGTAGTGATAATAATGCACAAAGACAAAATCTCTATTTTGCTTAAGATTCCCCTCTATTATTATATTGCTGTACACAGGTACATCTATCACAAGTTATATATTTGCTAAAAGAGGTGGTTTATTAAGGCATTTTTGCCTTCTTTTTTCTTATGTTAATATTGCTACTACATCTATTTCAACTTGATAATCTCATCTCTGTATATTTGATATCTTGTCTGAAATTCCTTGCCATATAATTCCAAATAAGCGTCCAGTTTTGCAGGTTGAACTTCTAATGCCAACAGAGTCAAAAACTGTCTGACATCCACATCGTTAGTTAGAGGAGTATACACAATTGCTGACAATAAGAGGTTGAATTGATTACTCAAACCAATAATTTGAATAGCATGTCCAAGGAACAGCTTGGCGTCTAAAAAGTCTCCTTCCAAAGCAGCCAAACAGAAATCTAATAGTAAATATTGAGCAGGATACGTACAACCCACTTTCCGCAATTCGTCCAATCGGTCAACAGAAGTTATTTTAGCATCTGTTGAATAGATACCTTTAATAAAATTTGTCAGGAGATTGACAACGTCACGAAAGGTAATAGTCTTACTACTTATCCCCAGCCTTTCTGTAACATCTTTTTTGTTTTGTATATGGACCTTAGCATCAGGCTCAACTTCAAGTCTATTATTTATAGGAAAATTTTCGAGCAATTGCAAGATATCTGAAATATCTGGGTAGATAGCTGTGCGGGGCATTTTTGTATGTGATGTTAATCAACTCAGGCTTAAATTGTTATACGTTTGTGTGTGTCAAGCTGAAAGTCTGAACAATCAGTCAGTGACAATAATACAACAGATGACCTTTATGTCAAAGTCGCGTTCCAAGGATCATGACTATACATTACCCCTATTAAAGAATGTGAGTATAGTTAGAGGTAAAATTATTGAAGCTGATATAGGTTTTTCCTCTCTAAAAGAAGAAAACATCTACTTTAAGATATGAGATCTATGTTTAAGCATCATTTTAAGTTTTTATTATTAAGGTGGAATGACCAAAAGAACACGAATAAAGTGAGTGTTTAGAATCGATTATTCCCATATTTGTCATGCATAACTCTGTCGGCTAGGAAGCTATTTGCTCTTAATAATGAAGAAAAGTACACTGCAATGGAGATAAAACAAAAGCTAACTAAACAAGAACTGTAAAATTCAGAGGCTATCAAGACTTGTTCGGATTGAAAAAACCACGTAACATACCAGTATTTCGGGAACACAGAAAGCCTTAACTATTTTATATCTTTTAAGTGACTTGTCGTTAAACCTCAATTGGTCACCTTATTATTATGACAATTTGGTAGCAGATCTATTCCACACTGGCTATTATGCTATATCCTTCTCATGCTTATTGTCTCTTTTCCTTCCTCTTTTATTACCTGCATAGATAATAATTCCAGCTATCCCAACAAAAGCCCAGTAGTGACATAGTAATAAATAATGTTATAGGCTTTTCTCTTGTATCCAAGGATGATAAGCAGTAGTTGTATGAGGGATTAATAATATTATGTTCTCTTTTTTTATTTTTTTAGTGACCGTTACAATTTTGGTATGCTTGACTACAGATGCTGCATATGGGCACCTGACCCCTGGTAATAAAAAACTGGCTGCAATACAAGAATGGAAGGATCAACAAAACGCTGTCAAAGTTCTGTTTAGCTACGGTCCCGAAAAGCCTCTACTCTATACATCTACTGATTTGAAGTTCAGTATACAAGATCTAAAAACAGGTAATCATTTAAAAGACCTTGTTATGAACTCCACGATAATAAAAGATGATAAAATTTTCTTCAAGTTTAATGGGGTTACCATCAAAAATGGTGATTTGTCTTTAAAAGCTCAATTTCCTGAAGATGGCAATTACCAAATTATAAGTCAAGTACGTTCTAAAGATAATGTTGCAATTGCACTGACATCTTTCAATATCTTCGTTCCTCTTCAACCATTTGGTAAATTCGATGCAGATTCCTTTACTACTACTCTGATTCCTGCAGGATTAGTAGCAGTCAGTTTGTTAGGATTGGTGGCTGTAATCATGTTTGTGTCGAAGAAAAAGAATAGCAAGAGAAAGCCTGCAGATGAAAAAGGCGATGAATAATACTAAAAAAAACAAACAAACAAACAAAAAAACAAAACAATCTTAAAATTTTGGCTGTCCCACTTATTTTGGTAGGTAGTAAGGATGGAGTCAACGATAGTTGAATATCAGTATTATTTTTCGAAAGAGTTTGTATTATTGTTGACATGCTATCATTTATAGAAAATAATCGTGTAAAAGTATTGGCAACGATGCAAGCCGCTACGGCTAATACCCCATTCGTATCTATGTGGTTATGTCTAATACGTGACAATAGAAGTGCCCCATAAGGTTCCTTAATAATGGGATAATACTATAGAATATATCGTAACACTTGCCTAGCATAAACCAAACCAAACTCTCTTATTTTTTGTACTTTGTAGATAACCAGTTAATTTAAAAATCTACCCATCTAAACATGTTCGCGATGATCATTTAATATCAGTTGAGCATGACTTGTGTAGCAAATACTCCTTAACAAATCGAATTACTGAGCATTTACTACCACTTTTCATATTTATATCTAATCACATTACAGGAATAGCCATGTCAAACAACACACCCATTCTTGTTACTGGAGCCGCCGGCAATGTTGGTTCCGTAGGGCGAGGTGTCGTCAAACTTCTTCGAGAGCGCGATCTTCAAGTCAGAGCGCTTGTACACCGCCTCGACGAACGATCTCAAGTGTTGAGCGAAATGGGAGCCGAACTTGTCGTCGCCGACCTCACAAATGGTGCTGACGTAGTAAGAGCATTGCGCGGTTGCAAGCGGATGTATTTTGGTATGAGTATCTCGTCACCATATCTTCAAGCTACGGCTATTGCAGCAGCCGCAGCAAAAGAAATCCCCGACTTTGAGATTCTCGTGAACATCTCGCAAATGACAGTTTCGCAAATGAGTCTAACTGAAATGACCGAATCACCTCAGCAGCAACAACATTGGCTCGGCGAGCAAGTCCTTAACTGGTCTGGAGTGCCTGTAGCACATGTGAGGTCGACGATCTTCTTGGAACCTTTCTTCTCTAGCATGGCGGCCTTCTCAATCGCCAAAGATGGGACAATTAGATTGCCATTTGCTTCGGCGCGAACTTCACCAATTTCCGCTAGCGATGTGGCAAGAGTCGTTTCCACAATTTTGGAAGATCCCAGCGGTCATCAAGGGAAGGGCTATGAACTGACTGGTCCTCGATCAGAAGACATGAATGAGATCGCAAAAGAATACGCGATCGCACTAAATCGCCCAGTGAAATATGTGGACACGCCATACGACAAGTGGCTGAAGGAAGAATTATTGCCACTCAATTTGCCTCAATACGTTTTTCACCACGTTTCCACTATGGCTAAGCTCATCGCGGAAAATCGCTACGATCGGTTGACGTCGGACGTGCAGAAGTTAACCGGAAAACCAAGTATGAGCGTTCGAGAGTATGTAACTGCGCATCCGGAGGTATTTTCCACTGCCGCAGTCACGCGTTAGACAACAGGTGAACATTATCGATCCATCAATGGGAGCATTGATGGTTGCTGTAAAACTGAACTCTGCGAGTGTTACCTTGTTCATATGTATGTATGTATCTCCTCACATGTTTATATTGCAGAATTATGGGAATTCCTCATTTACTAGTTTCCGTAGTAGAATTACCGCTAAAGAAATTGTTGAGTAGTTTTACTACGACATCCGGCTGCTCTTCTTGAATAAAATGTCCTGAATTTGGGACTGTGATCCCTGTTACATTCTGAGCTAATATCTTCATCCCATATTCGGCAGCAGTATTAGCATTACCTCCGAATGTTGGAATATACCCTGCTCCTAGCGCCAGTACAGGCATTGTAAGGTTAGTCTTAGAATAATTTTCATTTTGAATTGCGTCCTGAAGAATAGCCCGATAATACTCAAATCCAGCACGCATCCCACCTGGAGCAGAATAATGGCTAACATATTCGTTGATATCTGCCTGCGTTATCGCAGCTGGATTATACGCAAGATTTCGATAAAACCATGATAGATAGGCCATCTCTTTACCTTGTACAAGCGCTTCTGGTACATCGGGTGTTTGATGGAAGAAGATCCACCATAATGGAGGTCCTCTGTTCATGGAGGGCGGAGGGAAGAAACCGGTAATGGGAGGCGGGACTTCCATTACTACTAACCTCTTTACTTCCGTAGGATGTGCAGCCGCGTAAGGATAGACTACAAATGATCCTATATCATGACCCACTAGGAAAATTGTTTTAAATCCTAGTTGAGTAACTAGTTGATGTATATCTTCAGCTACGGTTTTACCATCATAACCAGTTGGCGGTTTGGAAGAGTCTCCTAGGCCTCGAAGATCAGGTGCAATAACAGTATAGTTCTTAGCTAAGGCTGGCATTATGTGGCGCCATGCATACCATGTTTCTGGCCATCCGTGTAATAAAACTACAGGATCTCCTTGACCGCCTATTACGTAATGCATTTGAATACCATTAACAGAAGTCGTATGATGGGAAAATGTCATGTTATCAATCTGAAAAGAATTACCAGTTACCCCTTTTTGTGCGATTGCAATATGATTTTGGTTTAATATCAGTGTGCAAACAAATATGCCAGTAATAATTACACCAATCAGGAGAAACGTTGTTGTCGTCAAATGATATGGAGCATAGGATGGGGATTTATCCTTACGATCCATCACATAGTATGGCTGTCTGGCTTCTATAAAAGTATGATCAATATATTGCCATGCGTTGTACCCAATCACTATTATAGTTATGAATTTTTCTCGATAGATGTGTGGCTCTTACGGTTGACTATGTCGTTAAGCTGTATGAGAAGTGCTTGCTACACAACAGATTAGCCATGTATCCTTCTTGGTAATATTGTATGTACTATTGATTATTACGTAAAGTGAAAATCCACAACACGGTCTTCCTACTTAAAAACTATTTGAGAGGAGATTTTCCTATATAGTGCGATATTATTGGTTGGGGACAATCCTTGATAAGTGCGCTGATTCTATCTTCCATAGCTTGAACATTCTTGGTAACATATTTATGCTGACGGATATGATCAGTCCAGGTATCAGCAATCCTGATTTCGATGTAGTGACCAATATCTGCTGAGTCCTGGAATAATTCCCAATATGCCATTCCCTCACTTCTAAGTATACGTCCTAATTCACGTACACTTTGCTCAAACTCATCAGATAATTTGGGATGAATCTTGTTGTATTCGATTGTTATTAGAGCTTGACTTTCATTTTGTGAAGGATCAACCGAGGCCTGAGGAGGAAGTGACCAATGATCACTTGCTGGTGTAAAATCAAGGTCATCTAACAAAGTACTGCTATAACGTTTCTTAGCAATAATGGTTGCAGCTAGGGCTAATGAAGCTACTACCAGTGTGACTGGGATACCAAATATGTTAGCAACTGTGCCCCATATTACACTTCCAACTACCAAGCCGCCATTTAGTATAAGCAGGTATACCGCTAATACCCTAGCTCCAATCCACTTGGGCGCAGATTTTATTCCAATTATGTAAAATTTTGATAATATCGTTATGTAAGCTGCTCCTCCTAGAGCCATGGCTATGCAAAGAATTCCAAAATCTCGTGCATATCCCATTGTAAATGTTACAATTGCAAGTAACGCTATAGAACCTGTAATAAGAGATTCTACCGAAGCCTTAGGTCGTAACCTTGGCAAAATTACAATTCCACAGACTATTGCACCCATACCAAAAGATCCTAATAGCAGTCCAAATCCGGTGGAATCAAGTCCTAATTCGCTTTTAGCTAAGAGTGGTAAGAGAGATAATAATGCACTACTACATAATGTAAACAAACCTGCGCGTACAATTAATACATGTGCAGCTTGAGAATAGCGTATATAGCGCATCTGAACCAGAATAGCTCTGATTATATTCTCCTGGGGTAGAGAGCTTTGTTGTTGGTGCTGATCTTGATTATGTTGTTGGGCATTGGACTTTCTTGGCAATCTACTTAGGACTATGATCATACCAATAAAGGAAGCTGAATTAAGAAAAAATACAGCCCAAGGTGCTATTGCAGCTACAATAAAACCACCAATCGTTGGGCCGACTACACGGCCTATGTTGCTAGCAAGAGCACTAAGAGTTAGAGCGGCAGGTAGTTCTGATCTTGGTACCAGCCCACTCAAAGTGGGGATAATTGGAGTCCTAATCATAGTCGTACCTGCTCCTAGTATAAAAGTAAATATCAATAGTATTGTTGGGGTAGTCAGACCAATAAGGGTGAGGAGTCCTAGCACAGTAGATATTGTAAACATATATGCACATGTGATAAGAAGTATGCTGCGCCGGTCAAAAATATCTGACAATATCCCGGATGGTAACGCAAATAGAAAAATTGGTAGAGTAGTAGCAGTTGTGACAAGAGAAACAAATAAGGGATTAGGAGCAAGTGAAGTCATTAGCCATGATGCCCCTATGTCATACATAGCTGCACCAACATATGAGAAGAGGGCTGCAATCCATAACGTCCTATACATAGAAGATTTAAAAGGACTCAATCCTGATGCTGAAATATTTTCTTGTTTGTCTTGCTGCCTATCTCCTTCAACCAT
>DASTUU010000436.1:0-4855 GCA_035759485.1 Nitrososphaeraceae archaeon | reverse complement strand
GGAAGGACTGAGGTTAATAATGTGGATAAGATGGGAAAGTGGCAAGGAAACCGCCATAGTTGATGGAATGGACTTATTTGAGATCCTTTAAAATTTAAAATTTCAGATTACATATTATCAATTAGTCACCCATCCTTATATTCCGCGACAGCAAATATGGGTTTACTAAACTCAAATAACAGTAGTATATTACATATTATAATGGCTTTAACATTTGGAAGGAGGCCCCCATGACTGCTTTGAACTCCTTTATCTACCTCAAGAATCTACTATAGGAAATCTGTCAATGACGGAAATCGACGATAATAATAATCCAGAACAAAAGACTGTAACAATAGATGCAGCTATTGGAGAAGGAGAAGTGTACGAGCCAGCAGCGCCACCTAAAACCAGCAGCAGGAGTTAAACTATTGCAAACTCAATTGAATAATACGCAACCCAGATGATGAGGTAGTTAACCTTATCTTCGTTATATCTATGACAATTGCCCTAGCTGTCTAGGCTGCCAACAACTTTCTTTTGCTATATGATATATACTGCCTGTATTTACTACTTACATGTACTATTCTATACTTTCTCATAAGTTAGAGATAACCTGTGCATCCTAGTCAATATTACCACCATTGCAATATAGTGACACCAATATAGCAATACTCTCTTTCTCTATTTACCATTTTGCGTTCCTTCTTTATTCCCTTAGCTATTAAGTGACCTCCAAATATGTTATCTGAGACTGGGAGCTTATTGCTACCTTGCAATGTAGTACATAGTTTTGATACATATCTCTACATATTGATTAGTTTAATTATAGAAAAATCAGTGGTAATAGCACGTTGGAAATATAGTTCTAGATTTGCAAGGTTTTATAACTTATAAAAAAGAACCAATTTTCTATGTATGGCCTTTAATTGCCTACCTGAAGGAGTAACGAGCTCCCTATCTGTACTGTCATAAATAAATGGTAACTTAACAGTATCTTTCTTTGATACCATTATTTTATTCTCTTTGGAGGATACAAAATATACTGTTAAAGTGCAATCAAAAACTATGATAGGAATGGTCGTCAACTATTTAATCAGTTGTTATGGCTTGAACACTAAGAAATGATAAACAAAAAAGAGACAAAAATGTCCTTGGCCATAATCGGTATGGCATTAGTGGCTACGGTCATAACGATGTCAACACCAATACCAACTCTCTCTATGGGTCACTGGAATTCAGACGAAGATTATGTCTCAAATACTGGATTCACGGATTTAACAATATCACCATTAGTTGAAAGTGCATTTGCAGATCATGGACAAGAAATTGTACTTACATCAAAAGATGGACAAAAAACTGTATTTACATCAAAAGATTCACAAACCATAACCAATCCATCTTTACCGCCGCCTACAACGATGACAACAACAACAACTACACCTGTAACCTATGTTGTAGAAGAAATATGCAATGATGGTATTGATAATGATAGCGATACTTTGATTGATTTCTCAGATGAGGAGTGTAATCCATTACAGTCTCAACAACAACCAATACTATCTCAACAAGGACAAACTATGGTATCAACTTCAGAAATATGTGATGATGATCGGGATAACGATTTTGATGGTAAAGTGGACAGCCGAGATGATGAATGCAATAGTATCACCACATCATCATCCTTTCCACCACCTATACAAGGGCAACCAGTAAATAACCAACAGATAGGAGAAGACGGAGGTAAGGAACAGCAATCTAATGAAGACATATCTGAAGAATCAGGTGAAAAAGAAGATAGTGATGATGAAGCTAACAAAGATAGTAACGATGATGAAAATGAAGATGAGGATGAGGAACAGCAATCAAATGACGAAGATAATGACGATGATGACGACAAAGAAGATGAATAATAAATAAACCCTACTCACTAACAACCTTCTTTCTCCTTTATAGAAGGATCATTTGTATACTTTTTTTAGACTTCTAGACTCACATCCATTGTTTGGATAGATACCTCTACTTGTATACAGGTCCTCCTTGCGTCAGCTGAGACTCTCTTTCTCAGTCATTAACGAAATTGCAGGGTCCTTATTTTATTAATGCAGCACTGCTACAAAATCTGGTTTCATTGATTATAACTTTGGGAAGAATCCAAAATGTCCTGCATATTTATAATCACATTCTCCACGCCAGCAACATTCCTTATCTCTTATAGCCCGCCCTCAACCTTGGACTCATCCCTTGCATTAAAACATTATTAAAACATTATGGATTATGCTTCCCAGAGTATTGATTTCATAGCTACCATTTCCTATCATGTTCCTCACTTCCTATTTTACCTTTAAACTAAGAAAGTATAAAGTAGTCTTTGCAGCACCTAGCATCATCTTGGGACAGAAGATTGAAGAACATGATAGTACAAAGGAACAAAAGTTAGGATCAACAATTGAATCTTTTAAAACTCATAACCCTATCGGTCTACCGAGTTTTGAGAGAATATTAGTTGCCTATGATGGAATGCAAATGTCCAAGAGAGCATTGAGCTATGCAGCATATATTTCAAGGATTTCTGATTCGGAGGTCGTTGTAGTTAATGTGATTGAGTCCTATAGAGACTTAAATAATGTATTGCCCGTTACAATAAAAGCAAATCTAGAGGGAAAAGAAGAACAGATAGATATTGCAGGAGACTACAGAAGAGTTCAACTAGATGAAGTTTTACGAGAAGTAGTCAAAGAAATAACAACAGTATGTAAAGCCGCTGGCATGACAGGGAATATTATATATGAAATACGTATAGGGGATCCTGCAGATGAGATTATCAAAGTATCTAATCTCATGGACTTCGATCTGATAGTCATGGGAAGCCGCCGGATAGCTTCAATGATAGAAGGTATAGGGAGCACTACTAAAAAAGTCGCAACAACAGTAAAGATACCACTACTTATAGTACAAAAACAGGCAAGATACAAAGATGAATGGTAACCTGGTCCAGATTTAATCTTCAGAATTCCTATCTGGTTGGCAAGAAATATTGCAGAAGATGCGAGTGTTACTTTATCATCAATAAGGTATTTTGTCAATGTTGTGGAATGCAGCTACGATCCTTTTTGTCGGTATTTCTTAACATCATTTATTACCTCCTCCTCTAAATATTCTTTCATTTCATGTTCATCAAGAGATGATCTATACTAGTCTGTTCTATCCTAGTTTCTTCCTGTACCTTAGCAAGCATTGAAAATTTTTTCTGTATTTCCAATCCTATATGTGCTAATCCGATACTATCAGGCAGCTCTGATTCCTTTATGGCAAACCTCCTGATTTGGACCGATGCAATTCTGAATCTTCAGATGTAGAAATCGCAGAAGAGTAAATTCCAACAATTATAAAATATAATAATGGATATTAGAGCCATTTGAAGAATCTGAGTAAATGGATCCTGAAAAGGTTGTAAAAAGTGCCAATCCATTTGTGCATCGGGTTTTGTGCTTCTGTCTTGCGACGGCTCTCCAACAATCCAATAACATTAGATTGTTAAATCTTTGAAAGGCATGTTATTATGATACTTAGAGAACTTTGATAAGACCTGAATCAGACCCCTTTTATGGCTGTCTGACAGGATAACTTCTGATATCATAGTGGCAGTATATTCAATGACAACTGCTATGTTTTCCTCACTAACCGAACTAAGACTTTTGGCATATGAATCTGATAGGCGGCTGTAGTTTCTTCTATCTTACTGTCTAATATTGGAGAAGACTAAACGGCTATTGCTGTTGCTGTCGTTGCTGCTGTTGTCGTGTTATTTTAGTTGAAGATAACAATAACCTGAGAGGCGTTTCTACATTATATAAGTATAGTAACTAGACCTACTAATCATCTAGTTAGTTGTTGGTAAAAATATAATTAACTGCTTGACAGAAGTAAGACCATACCTTATGATATATTTTGTCGAGCCTATCTCTTACTCTGGCTATCAATATTATCTGCCACTTATTATTACACGAAGGTAGTATATACGTCGTATTGTATTAGCAATAATCCCATTGCGTTCAAGACTTCGTAATGTAAGTTTCTATCTATCTATCCTGATGTTCTTTCCAAACCGACTTATTCAATTGCGTGTTAAGGTTATGGAATTGGTCGGCTAGTCTCCAATAATCATCAGAGTTCTTAAAGTCCCATGCTTCAAGCATTTCGTATAATCTATCTTCTAGTTGATGCATTTCACTTACAATACCATGAAGTTGAGCATACTTTTTTGTATCGTCACGCGTCTTACTCATTATTCGCTTAACCTAACTCCTATGATTTATTGCTTTTAGATATATACTATAATCTCATCTGGGGGGAACAGAAGAGAAAAAGACTTTAACCCTGCGTTAATTTGGAATATATTTTGAAATTCTTACAACTGAACCGTAAGGATTCGGTATTAGTTTAGTTTCATAACCTTCATAATATGCATAAGCACCTATTACTCTTACTTTATCTCCTGTTAGCATACCCATCAAATAGATACTGGTCTTATCTATAACCATAAGTCCGAAAAGGTGAAATGATAGTAGTCATTACACAATCAAGAGAAAAGAAAGTGAGCAGCGATCCAACGGAGAAGGAAGACAAGAGTGCAGAGCTGACTATAAAAAATCGAGACGAATTGGAATTACTCTGGCAGGCGCTGTATAAAGCGCATGAAAATACACGTGATGCAATAGAGAAAGAAAAATATTCTCAGCTCATGAAAAAAGTTGGCAGTCTCATAGAACGACAATAGATGTGTACCCTTCATTTTATTCGTATATCCTCTGTATTACTTTGCCGCATATTGAGGGGGATTAATTCCAGTATTGTCGGATACATTTAATCTCTT
>DASTUU010000435.1:0-3020 GCA_035759485.1 Nitrososphaeraceae archaeon | reverse complement strand
CTTACGCAGAATTTTGCTTTACCACCAACATCAACAAACGACCTTATCAATGAAAAGATTTTTTCCATTCTATTGCTTCATCCCTGCAAGGGTTTGATTAATTGCACCTATTGTATTCGTAGTAACCATAATTCTATACAGTTGTTTGAGTATAAGAACTTGTTCTATAGTGCAAACAAGGATTGTCATCCTCTTTCGTTGTAGTTATTTCTTCAAGTGATTCGTCAGTAATCGCTACTTCATAATCTGGATGGGAAAGATCTAGAATCACAGACTGAGATAGGTTAAAGCGATAACCATCTAGTATTACTCACACCTATTACTGGAAATAAGAGGCAAATCATGATATGAATAGCAGGACAATTATAAAATGTAAAAATACAATTATGTTAATTATTACTGCCAGCTAATATGGTGCAAGTAATAGAAATAGAGAGAAAGAATGAGAAGAAACTCTATGTAGACAATAAACGCAATCTTTTCGAGAGGAATGTACTCTATGTATGCATTAACTATGGATGACACATAATAACTAGCATGATCACAACTAATCGTTGATAGGAATAGGTTTGCTCATATTGTCCTCGGTATATTTTTGTCTCCCCAAAGAGACTTATCACATACGTCTATCCTCTATTACTGTAATATAATACACGATTCAGACATATTAGCAGTAGGGACAAGTAGCTAGCAGACACAAAAAAAGGGATTAGTTTGTAGAAGAATCCTGATCTATTTTTCCTTTCTCGTTACTTGCCGCCGCCGAAGAGCTTTCCTAGTACAGGAACTTTGCTCAGCGGATTCTCGCCGCCTTGTTGTTGTGATTGATTACCTCCGCTAGTATTGCCAGTAGATGGAGGTGGTGTTGTTGTTGTTGCTGTTGTTGCATTGCTAGTTTGTTGTTGTTGTCCCTGTTGTTGTGATTGATTGCTACCACCTGTCACCATAGTTTGATTAAATGGCACTGTTGTCTTATTTACGATTGTAGTTGTTGCATTACCTGTGGGTGTTACCATTGTTTTGTTTTGAATGCCTGATAAGTTAGCAGCTTGTGATTGTGTAAGGTTTTCTAGAGGTTGAAGTGCTTGTTGGCTAACTGGTTTAGTAGTCTGATTAACTGTTACGTTTGTCTGTTGTGCCGGTATAGTTGTCTTGTTCAGTATGGTGGTTTCTGGTTGACCAGTCATGTTTGCAGTAGTTTGATTTGTTGCATTTGGCATTTGGGCAAAACTTGCATTATTATTTGTTAGGCCAAGTGGTGCCAAAACCAAAACGAATGATAGAGGGGCTATTATAGACATTGTCAGTCTTAGTCTTCTCATCTCAGTCATACTGGTTACAATAGGTTTTAATGCTTTGTGAACCTGGCAACCAACAAAAGCTAAAAAGAGATTGTCTATCTAAGCTGCACCGTTTAATCTCAAAACTTTTTTGCTAATGCAAATAGTAGCAGTAATAGAGGAATCAAATGAAGAACAAGAGCTCCTCGGTATGCTTTTGCCTCCCAAGAGACTTATCACATACTTCTATCCTCTATTACTACTATAATATTTACGACGTTAGAATATATAAATAAGAAAGAAGAACCGCAGGAAACTCAACCATGAAGAATGAAGCAAGGCTTGGAATTAGGGGTCGAGTCTAGGACTACCTGCGGGCGTGACGAGCTCTTATGGATTTCCTGGTCTTTAGCCCTAATACTATAATGAGAAATACCGTATTTAGATTTAACCATGCAATCTAGGTAATAGGTAAATAACTAGATAAATGAGGAGGAATTAGAGGTCTAAATAAAATGTCTGTACTCAACGGTTAAGCATAACCAAATACTAATAGTTAGAACTAATATAGTATAAGCAGCAAAGTACCAACAATCACTAAGATGTCTAATGAATGTACTCACTATTGGAATAAGGCAGACGATTCGGTTACAAAATCCACTGGGACAGAGATGGAGTGGACCAAAAAGGAATATTGTGATAAGTGTTATCATGTCAGACTTACATTTATGAGGGGAGATAAGGATAAAGACGGTGTTGTTCAAAATATCCACGTAGTAAGTGAGAAAATAAGACCACAAACGGAAGTAGAAAAGGAACAAAGGGCGATCCGTTAATTTCAGTCAACACAATAATCATAATACAGTAATCGGTTTTTTCTTAGCTCTTATTTTCTTTGCTGCTTTCCACGACATTCACAAAATATACTTTTAGTGATAAAGTAGTACTCGCATCTTCTGCAATATTTCTTACCAACCAAATAATGTGACTCGCCAACTACTATTTTGGAGTATATTTTCTCACATATATTACGACAAACCATGGAAACAAATGACAGAAGAGTTACTAGCGTTATAAGCAGTGATAATACATGAGGAGAGGGAGAGACTCGCGCAGTATTCTAGTCTTCTACTGTCAACTCTATCCCACAATTACTGCAGATATAGTTTCCTGGATTGCGTTCAATCATTTCGCCATTGCAATTTAAGCATAATTTAGTAGTATCATGGGCTATGATCTGTATTTTTTACATGAATAAAACTCATAAAAGTAGGAATAAGCACAAATGCAAACAAGTAGGTTAGTTTTTCTTTTTAGTTAGTTAAAGTAGCGCAGCGGAAAGGCAAAATAATTATCAAAAAGCAAAAGAAGAAGATAAGAAGACGCCTAACTAATTTTTTCTATTTTACATACCACTGGTTACACAGACTTTATAAATTTGAAGCAACAACATCGATTTTAGTAACCATAATGTCTAAAGCAATTGCCAGTCTCTGAAGTATTCGGCTACAAAATCATATAACATTATTAGGTGGAATCAGTGTTTGCTAGTTTAAGATGAACACTAGTCAAGATCAGACTAGAGCATACACGTATCAGTAAAATCAATATTATCTGTACATCATATATCTTGCAGTTCTAAAAATTTCTATCCACATTTGCCATGTTAGCTTTCCTGTGTTTGTATTCTGTCTACTCGGATGATAAGAAGTTAGAAGGGTCTTTCCATCACCAATATTG
>DASTUU010000434.1:0-5949 GCA_035759485.1 Nitrososphaeraceae archaeon | reverse complement strand
GATTTGAACCCACGACCTCAGCAACAATTTTCTTGTGTAGTAAATCATATTCAGCTTGACTTATTAATCTCTGAACCTTTCTGGACTGACTGAAAGAGGTATGACGAGCACAACAAAAAGAAGTAACTTTTACTACTTGGCCTTGGTAGGGGCTGCTGCTATTATGGGAGTGCTCCTGCTCTCAGCTGCAGGAATGCTCTCTCTTAGCAGCGCTCAGCTCCAAGGACAAGGATTAGAACAACAACAGGACCAACTACAACTCCTACTAGGAAATTTTACATCTCAAAATGATACAAGAACAGTCGCAGCAGGTGGTGGAGGCCCTGTCTCTGTAGTAACTTGGTTTGTCCCACAAAATATCAGCATAAGCGCAGGTGAAACAGTTACATGGGTAAATCCATCTCTAGTCTCTGAGCCTCATACTGTTAGCTTTACGAAAGACCAGAGCTACTTTGCCAACTATGAATCTCCCTATCTGATTGCCAATGGCACAGAATTAACCCCTGCAAATCCTGAAGAAAAGAATACTGAACCATTCATAATTCCAGGTCAGAACGACACTACTGCTAACACTATCCTTGTAGCCAACAAGAGGCAGGCAAGCCCCGTAGTTATAGATGCTCAGAACAATGTGGAATACCTGCCGCTAAATGCAAACTATACCATGACTGGAGATGAATTGTATGTCAACTCAGGTATAATATTTCCTGAAAGTGCAATCCCGCCAGGTGCACCACCAATCACTTCATTTGGCGTGACTTTTGAAAATGCAGGAACCTATGACTATATCTGTGAATTCCATCCGTGGATGGTTGGCAGCGTAATAGTGGAGTAGCAAGGGGTAGTCGGAAGAACTCTTTTGTTCTTTTTCTTCCTCATTTTTTATTTTATCTCGCTTTTCATAATAAAACAAAAATTCTTATTCTATTCCAAGGACAGTTCTAAGGGAAGGTAGTATTGTTCTGCACATTTAGTTTAGAGCCTTCATACCGCCATTGTCACCTCATGCTAATCCCAAACGATGATAGTGACAACTGCCTAAAACAATCTCAAAATAATACCGCAGTTGTACAACAGGAAAGAGTGGACCGGGTGGGATTTGAACCCACGACCTCATACTCTCCACAGCATATCTAAGAAGGCAGCTCAAGTTGGAGAATCCAACTGTTCAAAATCCCACGAGCTTATTTTTTTCTTTTATGTCCTCCCCTAGAGCGACAAGTATTGGGAAGTAAGGGAAGCATAGAAATGCAGCTTATCCAAAGATATAGCATACACTATCGAATTTTAACGTGCGAAAAAGAGGGTTCTTCCTCATCTCATCTAATCACTTACAGTAACCATCTTCTATTCAACTTGCGAAATGCAGTAGCTCAGTTGCTCGAGTCTGCGTAGATCTCGGACAGGGATAAATGCAGGATATAGCCTCACAGGCTGGTTACAATAAGAACAAGTGGAACAAATAGCTTTGGAATATTAAAATCTCACCACCTTCGGATCTATCCAAAGCATAGCTGAATGGTTTCTATTTTACTATGCTTCATGGTTTTGATACGTTATTAAGTCAATGACAAGCAAATTCATAGGTATATAGAAATAATTCATATTAGAATATAATAAGATAAAATTAGTAACTTGACAAAGAAGTATATCACAACTTTAATGAGATAGCATAACTTAGCTTAGCTCCAATATATGGGCAAGCTAGTTAAGCTTCAGACAGCACACGGCACAATTCTGATTGAAAGCGCAATTAGTGAAAAGAGCGGCTCATTAAAACAGGCTGGGGGAATAACCGATACAAAAAAGAAATTAGGAGAATTGCTAGATGTCATAACCCCTATATCAGAATCAATTATTAGCTCAGTTAATAAGCTGTCAAAAAAGCCAGATTCAATAACTGCTGAATATGGATTGAGTATAACTGCTGAAGGTAACCTATTTGTTGTCAAGGCTGCTGGTGAAGCAAGTCTAAAAGTTACTTTTCAGTGGAGTCCAGATAAGAAAGACAAAAGAAAGGAGGAGCAGGAGAAGCAATAGGAGGATGTCGAAGTAGAGAAAAGAGGAGGTTATCGCAAAAGAATATGGGTCAGACAGCTGAATATATTCGAGACAACATTGTAAAGATTGTAGATGAAAATGATAACTGTGTTGGAACTGGCTTTTTTATACATAAAGAATATTGTGTTACATGCCATCATAACATATACGGATTAGATGAGATATATGTTGAAAGAGAAAAATACAATAATCAAACAGGGCAGCTCAGAAGGCGACGAAACCATGCAGAATGGGTTGAACAATTTTCAGATATGCAGAGAGACATCGCATTTCTTAAAGTAAATCGTACTAATTTCAAGCCTTTACAATATGGCAGGGAGACTTATGGCAAGATGCCTGTTGTAGTAAGAGGTTTTCCAGAGGAAAACACTGATCAGTATCCTGATGGTAAGGATCAAAGTGGAACGCTTTCAGACATAGTTGCAACATTGCCATGGAAAGAGGAGGAAGCTCAACAGAATGGAAAAAAGTGGAATATAAAACCAAAAGTCAATGTTCAAGTTTATGCTTTCAGTGCAAGTTCAGCTGGAACATTTGAGTTAGGATTTAGTGGTGCACCTGTATACTATGAACATGATGGAACAGTTCTTGGAATGTTTGAAGCCATAGATTCTAGTAAAGGCTACATAATACCAATAGAAGAAGTCATTGAAAAATTTGATTTAGAGAAGGAAGGAAAGATTTCATCTCCATCACCCGCTCTCAAAACACAAAAGATAATGGATATGGGAAATGCATATTACAATAAGAGAGAATATGCAAAAGCGATAGAAAAGTATCAGCTTATCATAAGCGACCCAAATTATGCTTTTGCATTTAACAATATAGGTTCAGCCCTTAGAGAAATAGGTAAAGAAGAAGAAGCTATCCAATGTTATGAGAAAGCACTAGAGATGATTCCCAATTTTGCTTATGCTTGGAATGGGAAGGGTTTAGCTCTTGATGTTTTGGCTAGATATGAAGAAGCTATCCAATGTTATGAGAAAGCACTAGAGATTGATCCCAATTATGCCCCTGCTTGGAATAATAAAGGTTTAACTTTTGAGCATTTAGGCAGATATGAAGAATCTATCAAATACTTTGACAAAGCATTAAAGATTGATCCAAATAATGCTACAGCATGGAATAACAAAGGCTATGCTCTTGACAGTTTACGTAAAGAAGAAAAAGCTATCAAATACTTTGACAAAGCACTAGAGATTGATCCCAATCATGCCCCTGCTTGGAATAACAAAGGTTATGCTCTTTTGAAATTAAGCAGATATGAAGAAGCTATCCAATGCCATGACAAAGCACTAGAGATTGATCCCAATTATGCCTACGCTTGGAAGAACAAAGGTAATTCTCTTTATCTTTTAGGCAAATATGAGGAAGCTATCAAATACTTTGACAAAGCACTAGAGATTGATCCAAATAATCCTTATGCTTGGTACATTAGATCACTTGTCAAGGCTAAGAAGGGTAATACTGAAAAGAGTCTAGTTGACTTAAAGAAGGCAATTGAAATTGACAAAAGCATTATTCATTTAATCAAGCAAGAAAAAGACTTTGAGAGTATAAGAAATGATAGGAGATTCAGAGCTTTAATCATGAAAAGGAAAATGAAACTTTCTAGACGGAAGTATAATTGACACATTTACAGGGACAACCATCCTAAAACAAACTCGATTTAATGCCGTAGTTAACCAGATCGATAAAGATGAACTTGGTGGGATTTGAACCCACGACCTAAGCCAATTTCTCAGAGGCAGACATCTTTTCTTCTACCTAAATGGAGGGAACTGAGAGATAATTATGATTATATTTCAAATCCCACCCGCTTCCCTTTTCAAACTGATAATCATAGCCACCACTGTTTCGATAAAAGATATTCCTTCATATACCGACGACCGCTAAAAGTATGTCATTCATTCTCTAATATGATGTTGCAGTTATTTCCCTTTTAAAGTTGTTATGTGCCATCTGTGTTATTACTATCGGCTCGCTGTGACAGCTCAAGAAGTCTCTTTGCCTGCTCCTGTCCCGTAACAGGCAATAACCTTGGATCAAGCAATCCAGCTTGAACAAGAAGGGACGCTTGATCCCAGTATATGTGCTCATGTGAGATCTTGCCATCTTTAAAATTCATTACAACTACATGAGGAAGTTCTATGTACTTTCCTGTGGGTGGAACATTAGGTAACATGGAATCAATCAATATATCGTGAGTAAAACTGATGATAAGCTCATCAACAACCTGCTCCTTGCCAATAGTTCTTGATATACGCACAATCTTTGTGTCAGCAGGCATTTTTCCTATAAAGTGGTTCTTGTAAAAATTGTAGACGCCCTCATAGCCTACCCCTCCAGTCATGACGGGAACATGATGAACATAGGGTTCCTTGGTCATAGTTTGCATTGTCGCATAGACATCATGATCTTGGAACTCATGCTTGATATGCTGGTCAAAGACAGCAGCCAGGTTAGACTCTTGACCATAACTAATATCGGCATTATCGTTAGCCAAATTTTTCTCCTTTCGCACATAGTATTGAAGTGTATATATTGTTAATTGTGGCGCTTTTGATCCGACAACTTCTTAAAACAACCTCAATTTAATACCGTAGTTAACTAGATTGATAATGATGGATTAGGTGGGATTTGAACCCACGACCTCAGAGAGAAAGAGAGTAACTGAAGTAAGATTGAGCCAGTTATATTGCAGTGGATGATCTCATCGTTGCCATCATCTGCTATATACCTGCAGCGGCTTGTATTACAAGTAAAGTATAAATCAAAATAAGCGATTCTACAATTTTCATAATGATGGCAGAGCGATTTGCTTTTTTAGAAGATAAGTTTAACACAGCAATTGCTGCTATTAGCTTGGGTGTTCTCTTATTATTGCCAGCTAGCCTTGGATTTAGTGGAACAATCATAGAAGAAGCCTTTGGACAATTGAACCTTCGTCCTGATGGTGGGGAGGTAGGCGGAGGACTGGAAGAGGAGCCTACTTTACCAGTAAATGCGTCGACGTTTTTGCTGCGTGGGTTTATAGGAAGCAGTCTGCCTGCACAGAGTAGAGAAGCTTCTACTGAGAATAGTAGCCATATTGTGAATGGGCGATGGAGAATATTTGCAAACGAAAGTCTTGTTAATCGGTTCATAGCCGAAATGGATCTAGCAGCAATTAATGGAACTGCAATTAATGGAGCAGCATTCCACAATATTACCATTGAAGAGACTGCACCTCATCGGTTTGAATTGACGGAGAGTGCAAATGGGACTAATACTACCACGACAACCGGATCAATTCCTCCTATTAGTTCTAATTTAACGACTCGCATCTATGTCGATAGCAACACACCCATCATAGATAATGTTCCAATGACAATATCGATTAGGGGTCAAGTTCTTGCCATAGAGGGTATTGATATTGATGAAACAAGGATAACAGATACAGTACAACGGGACATCCTAAGTATAATTGATGGACAATCAATCTTTGGAATTGTATCAAGATAGTTATGCTTGTACTAGGAATTCTTCTCTAAATCTTGTCTTCCCTCTTCTAAATTCAATTGTGTTCCTGCCCGGTAAAACTAGCTCAGCATAGGTTGTCTGATAGATAGGCACTTTGCCATCGATATTCTTAGTTCCTTGATAAGTGATGTATTAATTTTGGCGATAATAATGTCACTCAATTATGATTACCACATCATAGAGGATTGCTTTCCTATAGCATGGCATTGGCAGTGCTGATGACTTTTGCCCTAAAAATCCTAAAGCAATCTCAATTCAATGCCGTAGTTTCCACATAGTGAGAAATGGACCGGGTGGGATTTGAACCCACAATTCTTGGATAGACGCTATGATATGTGTGTATAGATTTCACTAGTTAGATTCAAG
>DASTUU010000433.1:0-6933 GCA_035759485.1 Nitrososphaeraceae archaeon | reverse complement strand
GCCGGTCTTACATGTGTTTTGGTAAACAAAGGTATCATAAAGGCCATGCCAAGACCAATTGGGATTGGCTTGATAGCTCATATGTCGGCCAGCACCTCCCTTGGTCCATCGCCAAACAAGAAAGTTTTGATGGGTACAGTGGAGGAATCCATAAGACTTGGGGCTGACGCTGTCTCTGTCCATGTCAACATCGGCGCAAAAGAGGAACCGGATATGTTATATGATCTGGGAATTATTTCCGACGAATGCACTAGGTGGAGCATTCCATTGGTTGCAATGATGTATCCAAGAGGCGAGAACATCAAGGATCCTCATGACGTCGAAGTAGTCGCCCACGCTGCAAGAATAGGCGGTGAAGCCGGGGCTGACATCGTCAAAGCAGTTTACACGGGCGATATTGATTCTTTTAAAAAGGTCACCAGGGCCTGTCCTGTTCCGGTAGTTATAGCAGGAGGTCCAAAGGCAAATACCGATGATGAGATTCTAGAAATGTGCGAGTCGGCAATGAAGGCTGGTGCAAAGGGCGTGACATTTGGACGCAATATTTTTCAGCATGAAAACCCAATTTCTATCGTGCGTGCGTTGCATAGGGTTGTCATAGACGGCGTAAGCCATAACGATGCAATTGAGGTACTCGGACGTGCCCAAAAGTAAAGAGATAGTGATTAAACCCGCAATATCAATTGGTAATATATATGATTTCCTTACAGATATAAAAAGAAAGAATATTAGACTGTTATATCTGGACCCTCAGCTGGTCAGAGGTCAAGACTTTAAAACTATCTATCCTTCGAACCAAGCAGATATCGTTGTATGTGAAACTATCGAAGAACTAAAGAAATTAAAGTCTCTGAAAAGAACCTGCGGATTTGCAAAGAAGGTTTCTAGCAATGATGATCTAGAAGGAATCGTCGCAGCATCTGAGGTTGGTCCAGATCTTGTGATAATTGAAACCACCAACTGGAAAATAATACCATTAGAAAATATAATTGCCAGACTTCATAAGTCAGGGATCAAAATATACACGACTGCGAGCAGCATAGATGAAGTAAGGACAATGTTCGCAGTATTGGAATTGGGCGTCGATGGGGTAATTTTTACAACTGGCGATGAAAAACAGATAAGCGAACTAGGGTCACTTTTAGAAAATACAAGTCTCCTTCTTAAGGCCGCTCGTATAGTGGAAATCAAAGATGTGGGCGCAGGAGAGAGGGTATGTATTGATACGGCCTCCATGCTTAAGGTGGGCGAAGGGTTACTTGTTGGTAGTAAAGCAAACTTCCTTTTTCTTATCCATAACGAGTCGATAGGCTCATCATTTACGTCTCCTCGTCCATTCAGGGTAAACGCAGGTGCAGTACACTGCTATACACTTTTGCCTGATGGTAAAACTAAGTATCTGTCTGAAATTGAATCAGGGGTCGAAATTTTAGTGGTTAGCAAGGAGGGATTGTCACGGCATGTAGTTGTAGGGCGATCAAAAATTGAGACCCGTCCTTTGCGTCTGATAAAAGCCGAAATGAATGGTGAACAGGGAAGTATCATTCTTCAGAATGCCGAAACAATACGGGTGGTTACTGCGGAAGGAAAATTGGTTTCGGTAACTGATCTCAAGGTGGGAACTGAGATCTTAGCTCATGTTTCTGAATATTCTGGTCGGCATTTCGGGATGGAGGTTGATGAGTACGTTTTAGAAAGATAATTACCCCAGTTTCAAGCTTAGTAAACAGATAATCTTTGTTTATCTGAAAGTTCACTATTTTAAAGTATGCCGAATATGCATAAAAAAGCCATTCATAATTGTGTTCCTTTACAAGAACTTTGTAGATCGAATCATCACTGGGGATTGCAAGAATGTCCTATTAAGAATTCCCGCCAATTTTATTCAGCTGACCATTACTTCTCCTCCCTACAGAAATGCCATAGACTATGACGTGCATGTGTCAGGTAATGGGCATTATTATCGTGGGAAAAGTAAAACCGGAACTTCGACATACTTAGATGAGATGTCCGAAATTTTCAATAATCACATATATCGGGCAACCAAGGAAGGGGGATATTGTTGTATCGTAATCGGCAACGAAGTGGTCAATGGCAGTCTTCTGCCTCTCCCACATATGTTACTGTCAAAAATTGTACAACCATTAGGCAATTGGAATCTTCATGAAGAAATCATATGGCACAAAGTCACTGGGGGAACTAACAGGTATGGCTCGTTTGTTATCAATCCTTATCCAAAGTACTACAGAGCTAATATTATGCATGAATTTGTCCTAGTTCTGAGGAAAGGAGAAGTAACTAGCGGAAGGACCAATAGAAGTGAAATGTTACCGGCTACCCATGAGGAATGGACAAAAGAAATAGCAAATTCTATATGGCATATCCCACCAGTTCCACCGGGATTCATTCAGCATCCATGTCCTTTTCCCGAGGAAATTCCTTATCGTTTAATGAAGTTGTATTCCTACGAAAATGATGTTATATTAGACCCATTTAATGGCAGCGGACAGACCACTAAGGTAGCCTTTCATTTTCAGCGCCACTATATTGGCATTGAAATAATAGAGCAATACAACAGACTAGCTTCAACTCGCCTTGCTAAGGAGAAGATTCACATAAGACCCGAAGCACTAATTGCGAACTGGAAGAAAATCCCATCCCATTATAAGAACTCAGGTTCAGGCGGTTGAACATTATCTAGGTCACACTTAGTCCAGTATTATCCCCCTGTTTGATGTCTATTTCATTTTTAGTGTCTATACAAATAATAATTACATTCAATGAGCAAATGCGAATAGGAACCGATATAGCGCGACAGATATCAAGTTATTACCTATTATAGTTGCATTATATTTGTAACAAGACAGAGATTAACAATAAAGTATTTTATAAATGAACGAGAACAAAAGATCTTGATAAGAATTTGTGCATCAATCGGGACCAACAATGTGAGAGACCTTGGCAGGCAAATACGGAAAGCTTTTTCTAGGGGGGCAGACTATATAGAAATCCGTTTTGACTTCCTAAAAAGATCAGACATCGAACAAGCCATACATATTGCCAAACCAACAAAGTCCAAAGCTGTGTTTACATTAAGGTCCGCACAAGAAGGGGGTAGATTTGAGGGAGATGAGGATGAGAGAATTGAGTTATTAAAACGTCTGTCTATGGCTGGACCAATGCTTCTAGACGTTGAATATCTTACCATCAGAGATAACTCTGACCTGGCAGATTTTTTGGAAAGCCAGCCCACACCTATTCTCATTTCCTGGCATGACTTCAAATGCACTCCTCCAAACAATCAATTACAAGAGATTCTAAACGGAATAAAGGTATTCAGTAACTATGCAAAAATAGTGACTACAGCTAGGGATACGCATGACGCCTTCAGAGTACTTGAGCTTTATGAGAGTGTTACAGGGTTAGAGTTAATTGCATTTGCTATGGGCGAGTTTGGTATTGTATCTAGAATCCTCTGTACAATGGCAGGCAATGCACCATTCACCTACTCCGCATTAAATGGGCATACTGCGCCCGGCCAGCTAGACCTAACTTATATGAAGAAATTGTTTGACAGAATTAGCTCAGTTTACTACCATAAACCAAATGCAAAACACAGATAGTAGTAAGACCTATTGTATCATTGGGGATCCCATTCAACATTCTCTTTCGCCAGCTATGCAAAACGCGGCATTCAATGCAGTAGGTTTGAATTGTTCGTATATTGCATTTAGAGTTAAAAAGGAAGAGTTAAAGGAATCTATCGAGTCACTTCGGGCTGTCGGGGTATCTGGATTCAATATCACAGTGCCACACAAAGTGGAAGCTATGCAATATCTAGATTGGTTTGACTCTAGTTCACGTAAATCAAATGCAGTAAATACAGTTCACAATATAGACGGTACTCTTAAGGCATACAACACAGATATTTACGGTTTTATTCATCCCTTGCATTTACGCAAAGTTAATTTTGATGGAATTAAAGTTCTTCTGATTGGAGCAGGGGGTGCTGCGCGGGCAGTATTAGCAGCACTGGCATATGAGAACGGGATCTCAGAAGTAAACGTAGCAAACCGGTCAGAAGGAAAGGCAAAGGCCTTGAAAGAAATGTCATCGGCCCTTGGACTAAACTGCAGGATTGTTCCATGGAAAAGAATACCAGAATATTCTAGAAGTACAAATCTGATTGTTAACACAACAACTGTGGGAATGAATAATGAGCCTAGTCTCGTGAATTATCAGGACTTCAACAAAGATGCTATAGTTTATGATATTATATATACGCCTGTAAACACCGACTTCCTAGAAAACGCAAAGTACGCTGGGGCCAATGTAATACATGGATATGAAATGCTGCTTTATCAAGGGGCGAAGTCATTTGAAATATGGACTGGAATGTCTGCTCCGATTGATGCTATGAAAAGAGCCTTACTGGGAACCATAGGTGAGCCTTCATGAATACTAGAGTTCAGTCGACTATTCATGGAGCCATTTCAATAGTTAATGCGATTGCTACTGGTTATGGTTCAGCCCTCGGCATAGCCTTAAAGGTAACCGTTGAACTGGAATTGCAAAAAGGCCGCGGAATATTATTTGAATCAGAGCTAGGGACTAATTTACTCGAAAATATAATTGACAAAATTATTCCAAACGAAACAAGAAGAAATAACCTAATAAGTGTAAAGGTAAACTCTCAAATTCCCGTAGGAATGGGACTGAAAAGTTCCAGTGCCGTATCGAGTGCTACTGCGCTTGCTTGTACTGGACTTATTCGCGATAATTTAGACGACAGGAGTGTTTTAAGCTCGGCAGTTCGTGCCTCCTTAGATAGCGGAGTCAGTATCACAGGAGCCTATGATGATTCTACAGCATGTTATTTTGGAGGGTTTGTAGTAGCAAATAACTATGGGTGCGAACTTATCCACAGGGAAGAGGCGCCAGCCGATTTGTATGTCGTGGTGTTTCTTCCAGCTCACAAAAGACGCGGAAATATTCACAACTTGTATGCACTGACCGACCTTTTTATGGATGCATTTGACCTGGCCAAAACTCGACAATATTGGAGAGCCATGAAATTGAATGGCTTACTTACTACGTCTGCCCTTTCTGGTGACTACGAACCCATTCTGGAAAGCATACAGAGAGGCGCATTGGCGGCTAGCATCTCAGGAAATGGTCCATCTATAGCGGCTGTCACGTATAAAGAACATCTCGAAGATATCAGACGAATATTTGTTAAATATAACGGTATAACTCTTGTTTCCAAAGCTAATAATGAGAAGGCAAGTGTCAAGATAATAGTTGGTTAGTATTAAAATAGATAAGTCGAGAATTAGTGGAACACTATGGTGTCCGTCAAGCAAAAGCTATACACACAGAGCAATCGCTATCGCTTCACTTGCCAAAGGAAGATCCATTATCAATATGCCATTGATATCCCGAGATACAATCGCAACACTATCGGCTTCGCGTGCCCTCGGAGTAAAGATCAATCAACGACAAAAATCTAGAATAATTATTGAGGGAAAACACACGTTAGATACGCCAGAAAATATCATTAATGCAGAAAACTCCGGAACTACGATTAGAATATTCGCTGTTATGGCCGCATTGGTAAGGAGGGGGTTTACGGTCTTGACTGGGGACGCAAGCCTTCGCAGACGGCCCATGCAACCTGCACTTGATGCGCTGAGTCAGCTCGGCGTTGTATGTTATTCCTCTCGAATGAATGGCTTGGCTCCACTTTTGATAAAAGGAGGTGGTATTCAAGGAGGTAAGGTCAAAATTGACGGAAATGTCTCGAGTCAATTCCTGTCCTCATTATTAATATCGACGACATATGCAAAATCGCCAGTATCAATTCATATAAGGGGACGACAGGTATCCAAACCTTACATTAGCTCAACCATAGCTACAATGGAAAAGTTCGGAGTGACTATTGATTACAAGAAAGATTTTTTAGAATACCATGTCCAAAATAAAAAATATTGTCCGGCCGAGTTTCAAGTCCCTGCCGACTTCTCCACGGCGGCGTTGCTACTTGCAGCCGGTGTTTTGGCTGGAGGAAATATTACCTTAAAGGGGCTAAATTTCTCATTACCTCAAGCCGACTTAAAGATACTAGAAATACTAAAAGATATGAATGCAGATGTAAGTATCAATAAGGAATACGGGGAGGTAACTATAAAGGGTTCTAAGATTATAGAAGGTGGCAGCTTCGATCTTACTGATTCTCCTGATCTCTTACCCGTTCTTTCTATACTAGCCTTGAAAGCCAATTCTCCTGTCAAAATAACAGGCATTGCCCACGCACGTTTGAAGGAAACCGATAGGGTGGCCAATATAGCGTCCCAAATAAAGAAATTCGGAGCGACCGTTGTCGAAGATGAAGATCAGTTATTGATAATTGCTCCAAGGGTTATCAAAAATTCAAGTATTCGAACCTTTCATGATCATAGGCTATTCATGGCTTTTGTAATAGCATCTATGCTAACAGAAAAATCAGAGGTTGAAGGTGCAGAATCGGTTGATGTTTCGTACCCAAATTTCTTACTAGACCTAAGACAGCTCGGAGCAAAGATAAGTTTTCAATAGCATTCAAATTATTTTCAAGCATTTCCATGTTATAACTCAATGCATCAGAATTGACTAAAATGTTATCCAGTTATTCATTGGTTTACAAGGATAGACATTATTGTTGTATCATGGTTAGGTGAAAGCGATATTGAAGTGGAATATATTAGAGTCTTGTTAAAGCTTTCTCCAGTAGTGCGATGGTTGGCAGCTTAATCGGCGAAAGCTTTGCTTGTATGAGTTTTGGAGAAAGTCATGGTAAATGTGTAGGTATGATTATCGACGGATGCCCGGCAGGATTGGAGCTGAGTGAATCAGATATTCAACCTTTGCTTGATCTTAGAAGACCGGGTCAGACAA
>DASTUU010000432.1:0-5997 GCA_035759485.1 Nitrososphaeraceae archaeon | reverse complement strand
TAGGGAACGGCTAATACTAAATATATTCTCCTCCAGAGCTACTACAACTGAATCCAAACTGCAGATTCAACTAGCTGAGATAAAGTATCAATTCCCCCGTATCAGAGAAACTTCAAAGATAAATTCAGGTAGTGAAAGGCCCGGAAAAGGTGGTATGGGAGAATATGAGGTAGATGTAAAACTCCGAGAACTAAAAAGACAGATGTCATTTATCCAACAGAAATTGGAATATGCTCATAGAAAACGGGAGCTTTATCACCGCCAACGAATGGAAACAGAGTTGCCAGTTGTTTCCCTTGTAGGTTATACTAGTTCAGGTAAGACCACTTTATTCAATTTGCTTACAGAATCAAATAAAGAGACATCTGACGATTTATTTACAACCCTTTCGACAACAACAAGATCATTAAATATCAATAATAATACAAAGGTCTTACTTGTAGATACAGTTGGATTTATCAGCAGACTGCCCCACTATATGATTGACGCATTTAAATCAACACTAGAAGAGTCACTTGGTGCAGACCTGATTTTGCTCCTTATAGACTCTTCAGAGGCTATTGAGGATATTAGAATAAAGTATGCAAGCTGCTGGAACGTCCTACAAGAGCTTGATGTCAATAAATCTAAGGTACTAGTAATCCTGACCAAATACGATGATGATAATATGCATTCAGAAAAAATAGAGGAAATTGCAAAGGATTTGGAGTTGTATAATCCAATAGTCATATCTTCCAAAGGTGGATATGGAATTCGCAAATTAAAGACTATGATAGGTCAAATGTTGTTATCACATTATGTTCATTAGGCAGCAGTAAAAAAATAGAAATCGGCTATAAAATTAGTAGGAGATATTCAGACTTGTACAATGTACTACATAGCATACCCTACCACAATCAGCTTTCAGGGTTTAGAAAACCTTTAAAGCTTAGATTCCTTGTTATATTAGATTAGGAACCTGCTTTTAGCACCGATATCGGCACTAATACCACCGAATCCAGACTGATTTGTTAACTATCTTAGATTAGGAAGACTTGCTCATCATATATGTCGAATTTAATTCTCACGCATTTAGTGAAGAGGATTGTAAAAGACCAATAAATGGAAAAGGTTTGCTTCTTAATGATACAGAATAAGCAGCATTAGCTAGTATTATCGTGTAAATATGTAATTCATTGGTTTCTAAACATAGTTTCTGAAAAAGTGTGAGCGTCGGTGCTTAATATCAAAGTGACAAGCGGTAATTACAGTGTTAACTCTTCTCTTGCATCATCCTTAGTGTTCTTTCCTTAGAAATAATTATTAATGTTATCACAACGTATGCAATCTGAAATACTTCAATTGCAATAGCCATTTCACTTATACCACCTCTACCAGTTATTGGATTGTAAAGAATACTGATAATCACATATCCGGTTAAACCAACTAGAATAACTGTACCTGCAATTCCAATGGCATACCAAATCCTTCCCCATCTCTTTATCATTGGCAAGACCCAGAATAATTGTGCTATGCTAGATACAAGAAAAAAGATAGCATAATTGATAAAATTGAAACTGATAGCATTTGGTACCAACATAAGGTGTAAAATTCCAGCTAGACCGGTACAGACTGCTGCACCTCCGTAGTACAATAATGATCTATTAGCAGTAATCAATTTTGTTCACGCAATAAAACCACAATTGCTGAATATCAGATGCAGAAGAAGGATCGAAAGTATGATTTACTTTACTTGAGAGAGTCAGTCCACACAGATCCCAGGCACTGCAACTTTTTTGAAGAGATGGGGAGACACCACCGTGCTGGGAGGATAATCCGATAATCTGGTCTGGATATCAATGTTGTTGAGAGCCTTCTTTAAGTGTGCAGTAGATTCCCAAATTGCATAGTTAAGGAATATACCGCTGCCTCTAATTCCTCTATGGAGCTGTGCAGAAATGAATCCAGGCTGGCTCTTAAAGTATGCAGCGTCATCTGCCCAAGCCTTTAAGAACTGGTCGGCTTCCTCAGGGTTCACATTGAACTTGTTGATCAGAATTACTGGACTAACATTTTCTTCCAACTGCTCAGACAATGTCACTTTTTCATCCATTTCAATAAACTTTGCCATGTCAGGTTAACGGCTATATGAAGTTATTTCAACTTTTCCGGTCTGTTTAATGTCAGAACAATAAGCACAGTCTATTTAGATTGCACAAATTCTACTGTACAAATGCCGAGATTAAGAAGATCAAAAAGAGTTCAAAGTGAGGGTGACCTACCATGAACATAGAAGTTGTCAAGCCTATCTTCCAAAGCCAACAATAGAAGTATTAGGTACTCCAAAGAGCATCGAGTTTATTATTAAGAATAACAAAAAGTGGAATGGGGATTAGGTAACAACCTTAAATTCTTGCCCACATTGTCTTTTCCCTCTTATTGATGAAGATGATAAAGATTCTAATGAACCTGATTACAATGAACATAAACAAGGTGAAGAAGATGATAAAACTGGAGAAACGACAATATCAACAATAAACGAAGTTTTTAAAATTTAAAGAATTTCCTTAAAGATTAGATATTCTTGTCAAATTCAATTAAATATGTTACGTTAGGAGAACAATCGTGGTAAATAGAAAGCATAACGCCAATAAGAAGAAGAAAAATAATAAAACTAAAAAGGATAAGAATAAAAAGTACCCTGGTTTAGGGGCAGTATTTGATAAACACATCTAGTGTGAATTCCAAGACCGTGATGTAGAAGCAACTATGAAGACAATGGTTAAAGAATCATATGTCCATCACGTTCCCATGTTAACTGGAGGTATAGGATATGGTGGAGTCTATAACTTTTACAAGAATCACTTTGTTGGCAATATGCCAGATGATACTAAAGTTGAACGTATATCACGTACTGTAGGAAAGGATCAGGTTGTCGATGAGCTTATTTTAAAATTTACTCATGATAGAGAGATTGAATATTTGATTCCTGGATACCACCAACAGGAAAATATGTAGAGCTACCACATGTAGTAGTAATGAAATTTGTGAGTAATAAAATAGCACATGAGCATATTTATTGGGACCAGGCATCAGTGCTAGCTCAGATTGGTCTTTTGGATACTACTACTAATAATCTACCAGTAAAGGGAATTGAGCAATCAAGAAAGCTCCAGGAATTAGTGAGCGGCAGAGATGAATCCGTAAATAAAGAATAAAGAAAAGACTATTAGCTAATAGTTGAAGTATATGACATATTTGGGTAGCATTATGTCAAATGTGTTCCGAATTTTAACTGACCCAATAAATCGAAGAATAAATAGTGAAATAAGAACAAAAACAACAGGACCCGTGTACATGCAGGGACCTAATCCCACAGAATAGTTATTCAACCTATAAAGGAGAAGTGGCAAGTAGTATTTAGTGAATTGAAAGCGATCAGGACATTCTGATGCTGGAGATATAGAAAACTCGTTATAGGAAGAATTTCTGAATGAATTAAGAAGTCAACATTGTCAAGAGATTACTGAAAAGATCACTAGGTACAACAATTGGATTTCTCCTGACATTTTCTACATCGTTATTGATTAATATACAGCCAGGATGATTTTTTTGCTGCTCTAATAATGTTACTCATAGCAAGAATTTCAGTTAATATAATTATGTGCATATGGTATGACCCTACAGAGATTCTTGTACTGCGATCGTGACCAAGTCAAAGTTTTAATATTAATGCCTATAATTTTTCATACATATTATGAAAGCTGGGATACTCTTGCCGCAAACTGGAGACACTGCCACAAGAGAAAATATTCTGTATATTGCAAAGGAGGCCGAAAAGGAAGGCCTTGATTCTGTTTGGGTATTCGAACGCCTTTTGTGGCCACTCAAACCCCAGACACCATATGCTGGAACACCTGACGGTTCTCTTCCGGTTGAATACCAAAATGTACTTGACCCTTTGGAGACGCTTACCTACTTGGCAGGTAATACAGACCAAATTTCTTTAGGAACTTGTGTAATTGATATGCTGTTTCATAATCCCGTAGTATTAGCAAGGCGACTTGCAACACTAGACGTCCTGTCAAATGGCCGGGTTATTGCAGGTCTAGGAATTGGATGGTCAAAAGACGAATATGATGTTTCCGGCGTACCTTACAAACACAGGGGAGAAAGGGCAAACGAATATTTGCAATTGCTAAAGCGGATTTGGATTGATGAGGTAGGGAGTTTAAAGGTCAGTTCTACTCTATACCAGCTTCAAAAATTGGACCAAAACCTGTGCAGAAACCTCATCCTCCAATATTGCTTGGTGGATTCAGTCCAAATACATTCTCACGAATAGTAAACTATGCAGATGGTTAGATACCCGTTGCTGGATTTGGGCCATTAGAACAGCTTGAACAGGCTATAAACAGCTTAAGAGAAGGCGCAAGAAAAGCCAACAAAGACCCTTCGAAAATTCATATATTTGCGTTAACATACCCAAATGTGCTAGACTCCTCTTCCCCAAATTCCTCCGAGCAGAGATTACCAATGACCGGTACCACTGATCAAATTGGAAGTGATATCGAACAAATCAAAGCGATGGATATAGAGCATATTATATTTGGTCATGCCTTTTCTACAATAGCCAGGGATATGAAGAAAATGATCGAGATAAAGAACTTGCTAGCCGAATACATCAGTTAAGGATAACTAAATATTACAAATCAACAGGAGGTACGGGAAGAACAAAATCTATATGTTGAACTGCTTCTTTATCAAGTTTCTAAATTCTGTATCAGACATATTTTTCCTTGCTTCCATCATCCTAGCGGATTCATTTCCTACTATATACCTTAGTTGAGGATCATCAGATGTAACAGCATCCAGAATCGCCTTTGCGACTTCTGAAGATGTATTGTATTTTGTTCCATCTCCTTAAATGCTTTCGATATTTTATCTCCCAATTGTGTATATGACGAATTGGTATTAGATGACGAGTTGGCAATTTTGATATTCTTCCAGAAGTTTGATCCTACTGCCCCAGGTTCTATAAGTATTATTTTAATGCCAAAAGGCTCTAATTCGTACTGAGTAGATTCTGATAGACCCTCCAAGCAAATTTGGAGCCATGGTAAAATGCGCTAAGAGGAATAGATATTCTTCCTCCCATAGACGTTATGTTTGCTACTTTGCCAGTCCTTTGTTTTCTCATAACAGATATTACTGCTCCATTAAGACAAGACCGAGGCATTAGCAGCAAGGGACAGAATATTGAAACTCTGCGAGAGGTACAAGGTAGATTGAGCAGCCAGGACACGCAAACGCCTATCTATGTCTGGAATAGTCAGAATAAAACTCCTGTTGGAGTGGGTGACTTCGAGAAAGCCAGAAGGTATTCAAAAGCCGTATTGAGAAACAGGCGGAGATCCCACCATGCCGAACTTTTGATAGGTTGCAAGACGGTGAAACGTTAAAACCATGGTGCCATACCCGTACAAGGACAAAAGCAACAAGGAGAAAGAGCGAATAATAGGACTGCGTGACGTGGACAAGTACCTAACTGCAAGCCGCACGTTTCTCACAGATATTGAATATCACATCAAGCGCAGGCAGAAGAAACTAGAGGACATCGAATAATACAGTATGGTGACAGACAACGAGCTCTCGGAATTATCAGAATCTTATCTTAGATTACTGGAAAGCATTCATTATTAACAAGTATGCTTAAGCAAAGTAAGTATTTGAGATGGCGGCATCATATGATAAATTGTGTGGTTGGGCATACAATACAGGCCAAACAATAAAAGACCATGTCAACGGAGAGGATCTATTACGCAAACTTATTTTTAATATAAGAGCAGAAGAAACACCTGGTAGATTTCTAGACAAGTTATCTCAAACAATCATGGAATATAGGACTAATAGGAATATAGGCCTAAATATAGACATACATAAAAAACTTGCTAGAGAACAACAACCGTGGTACGCAGATAGATTTCATTACATGAAAGCGGCTGTGCTAATTGGTTT
>DASTUU010000431.1:0-6528 GCA_035759485.1 Nitrososphaeraceae archaeon | reverse complement strand
ATAACGTCTTTGTTTACTATCCCAAACCTTTTTGAGACCGTCCAGACTTTGCGATTTATATTATGAGTTCCAGTCATCGAGGCAATAAGAACTGCTTCTAGGTCAAAGGTATCGGTAAAGAAAGCCTCCACGAGTCCTTTTCCGATTCTAGCGCTCGAAGTAAGGGCTATTCTGTAGGAATCGGCTCTGGTTTCAACCACATATCCCAGCTGTGAGGAGATTATCGTCGACATCAATGAGGCGATAGTATTATTTACTTTAGTGCCAAAGGTGCTATGGATTACCAATGTATTCTTTGAAATTGAGCTCTCTGCGACAACATTATATGAATCAGGGATAGGGTACAAAACTTTCAGCGTTTGATCTATGACGTTGCTGGATAGCTTTAACATATTTCTTGCTGCTTGGTTACGAATAATTCCGACTTCTCTGGCAGTTTCGTAATCCACGGGTATCAATTCGCCATTCCAATATGGAACGTTAATTGCTGCACCACGTAGGGGTTCAACATTAACTCTCATCTTCACTTCGTCGACTGAAATAATACGCCATTGAGATCCCTTTAGTACAAAGACATTTCCCCTCTCGCCATAATCGCCTACAAACTCTTGGTCTAAGCTGCCTATTCTTCTATTATTTATCATGTCGACTACTTCAAATTTCAGAACTTCCGGTATCATAGAAAGGTTTTCAAAATAATATTTGTAAGCTCTTATTGTTCGGCGATAGGATTTAGCTGCTTGGTCACATCTCACAATGCCTTGGCCATGAAGAAGCTCGACAACTTCAATCATATCTTGATAACTGAGCGTACTAAATGGATATGCCTTTCCGAAAATTTTGAAAGCTGATTCCAGTTTGATTGGATTTTTCTCCTGAATAGATAGACCTACTAGATGATGAGCCAACACATCTAGAGGTTCTCTATGAACTACTTGCTCCTCTATAGAACGTCTCTTCATCCGTCCTGTGATGGCTAGTGCTTCGATTTCGTCATCTGGGTTGTTTATTACGATTAGACCTTTGGCAGATCTGGATTGCCTATGTCTGCTCCTCCCAATTCTCTGAATCAATTTTGAAACTTGGCGTGGAGATCCGTAGTGAACTACAAGTTCAACTGATCCAATATCCAGTCCTAATTCTAGCGAGGAAGTGCAAACAACAATACCTGCCAAGCCACATCTTAGTTTATTTTCGGTTTCCTCGCGCATATCTTTCGACAAGGATCCATGATGAACTTCAACAGTAGTTTCATCGCGGTTTTTTAAGATAGCACCCAAGTATTCGGCCTCGTCTCTAGTATTGGTAAAGAGTAATACGGAGCCGGCTATATTTTTCGCCTTGATATAATGTTTTATAAATGTCGCTACCTCATTTAGAGAGCCGTCGACAAATTTTATGTCTATATCATATTTTCGAATACTGTTATCCACTAGTATTGCACAGTTCCTCTTAGGGCCAGAAACAAATTTGCTTGTTTCGTGTAAGCTGCTTAATGTAGCAGAAAGTCCTATTCTTGTAATGGCTTTCAAGGATACTGAATGCAATCTTTCAAGACTTAGAGACAAGTGTGCCCCGCGTTCAGTTGATATAAGCTCGTGAACTTCATCTATTATTATCCATTCTAGACCTTGTAATGCAAACAGCATTTTTTGATTTGTAAGAATAGCCCCAAGTGACTCTGGGGTTGTAATTAATATTTCAGGGGGATCATTAGCTATTCTTTTTCTTGTTTTTGTATTAGTGTCACCGTGTCTTATCTCAACACGAAGATCATCGTATTGTGCATACTTTACTATTCTCCGTAGAACATCATTGTTAAGCGCTCTTAATGGAGTGACATAAACAACTCGTATTTTGCCTCTTCTAGTCTCCAATGTTGTAGTGTCTGAAAGCATCGAAAAAACAGGTATGACCGCAGCTTCTGTTTTTCCGGATCCCGTAGGGGCCACTAGCAGACAGTTGATCTTTCTGGCAATTACAGGGAGTGATTTGGTCTGAATTGGTGTCGCGGCCTGGAACCCTTGTTTTTTGAGCTTTTCAGCAACTACTTGTTCTATATTCGTCTATGGATCACTCTAAGAAGATGTTTCAGGCGGATTTTGCTGTTTCCACCGCTTTGGTTTAGAACCTGCAGCACCGTTATCGTATATCATAACCGTTAGAATACCAGCCACAAAAAACCCCAGAGCTACCCAAGCATACAGGTCAAAATTCGCTATAACCTCGCCAACCATGACAAATCATTCTGATTTCCCGGTAAATATAACTGTTCTAGCCTTAAATAAATATATGTTCATATCGATAACAGAAGCCATTGCCAAGTAAGGGCGAGGAAGAGGAAATAAAGGATGAAGCCAGAAACAGACAGATAAAGGCTGTAGCCTTACTCTCAGGTGGATTGGATAGCAATCTAGCGGTCAGGATGATGCTAGAGCAAGGGGTTGAAGTAGAGGCAATTGCAATTAAAACACCTTTTTGTGATTTCGATTGTGGCAAAGGATGTGGCCACAGAGTCAAACAGGTATCCACTGAGCTAGGTGTCTCGTTAAAGACAGTATTTCTAGGTGAGGAATATCTCGAGATGTTAAAAAAGCCAAAACATGGGTATGGCTCTGGAATGAACCCCTGCATAGACTGCAGGGTGATGATGTATAAGGAAGCAAGAAAGCATATGCAAAGAATAAATGCAGACTTTATAGTTACGGGAGAGGTTTTGTTTCAAAGGCCAATGAGCCAGAATCGTCGTGCCCTCCGAGTTATCGAAGAGGAAGCTAATACCACTGGCAAGGTCCTGAGACCTCTCTCAGCAAAACACCTTGCTCTCACTGAAGCTGAGAAAGACCGTCTTGTCAAAAGAGAGTATCTGGCTGAAATAAAGGGTAGGTCCAGAAAAGGTCAACTCAAGCTCGCCCAACATTTTAACATCGAAGAGCCGCCTAACTCTGCTGGTGGGTGTTTGTTAACTGATCCCATTTTTTCGAAGAGAATCAAGGATGCCATTGAACATGCCTACGATATTCTGAATCTTAACGATGTAGAGTTATTAAAGCTTGGAAGGCATTTCCGTATGGCATCTGATGCTAAATTAATTGTAGGACGAAATATGGAAGAGAATGAGAAGATCAAGCACCTATGGCTGGCCGGTGATGCCCTATTAGAAGCCGCTGACTATGTGGGTCCTACTTGTTTGCTAAGAAGTAAGACACAGGACAAATCCGTATTAAATAAATCTGCGAGCATATTACTCCGATATTCTGATTCTCCTAAAGGCGTTAAATGCAGGGTCAAAGCTATAGTTAATGACGAGGAAGAAGAGATATGCGTTGCATCTGCATCGGATGAGGAAATTGTGAAGCTAAGAATCTAAATCAACAAGACGGTAAATGACTTTTGACCACCATAACTATTTGGCCTCGGGTGACTGTAGCTTGTTAGTGGATGGAGAATGCATGCAAAAGACACCAATATACCTAAAAGCTGTCACTCTTAAAAGCATTGGCGATATCTCCAATATTAAGGATGATGCTCAAAAACAGATGATACTAATTCTACGAGTTACACCTCTGGCGCATAAGGACGTCGAGGAATTGCGCAAGGCTATTGATGATCTCTATAAATATGTGCAGGCATCAGGTGGAGACATTGCACGCTTAGGAGAAGAACGGGTGGTCATTACACCACCAAACGTAAAGATTTGGAAAGGAATTTGAACTGTGTCACTGCAATTGGTGAAGGTCCACTTTTGTCATTTTGTTAGGACATATATAGCATAGAATGTATACCAGGTTCATGTATTAAACTAATTTTATTGCTTCTAGAACTGAAGGATGCTGAGTCTGTACTTTTAGTATCCTATTGATTGAAGTCGCAAGATTTTGCACCTTAAGCCGCTCGCCGTGGTTAACAAGCACACGTCTTAATTTTTGTCTAAGTTTACTTACATAGCTCATTAGTTGACTGTAGTCGCTATGAACGTCTAGTCCCTCTATTTTCTCCACTATACAACGTATTTGGATTTCCTGTCCGCCTATTAATATTTGTCTCTTGCCTCCCTGAATATAGCTTCCCAGGCTTCCTGGCATCTGATAAGAAGCAAGAATAATCTTGCTTTCCTGCCGTTGAGACAGCTGTTTTAAATAATGAAGCAAAGGTCCCTCGTCCTTCGTAAATAATGGACAAATTATGATCGCTGGTTCACTATCTAAAGTATAATATTCTACTGGTGTTAAGTATTTTGACTGAAAGGGGCTTCTTTCATTTTGGTACATGCGACTGTTTATTTCTTCTGAGAGATATTCGGAATATATTTCATGAATCGATGATACATCATCGATGACTTTCTCGACTAGAATCTTTGTTTCAACAATCCTACCCAAGCCAATATATTTATCAAATATCCATGAGATTTCTTGTGCTAATCCAATATAGGGAACTGGAATGAGTACCACCTCGTTGTTAGACAGAGTTGAGTTTACGCTATCTACAAGACGCTGAATTGCTATCTCGTAATTTGGAAATATATCCTCTTTATTGCCATACGTACTCTCAATTATAAGGGTTTCTACTCTCGTAAAGTTAAAGCCCGGTCTGGTGAACAAAACTGAATCTCGGAAACGCATTTCTCCGGTATATACAACATTGTGATCTCCGTTTCCTATATGAAGATGCATCATACAAGAGCCTAAGACATGACATGAATTTGTAAGCGTGAGCCTCACATCAGGAGAAATATCTGTTGCAACGCCAAGACTAAGAGGAATTGTATGGACAACCGTCTCTTTAATATCTTTAAAAGAATAGATTGCGTCATCATCCGATTTTCTAATATATTCTGTATGCTCTAAGTTCATGAGAGGTAGGGTTGGTTCTGAACAATATACTGGGCCATCATATCCATATTTGAAAAGAAAGGGTAAAAAACCGCTGTGGGATAAGTGTGCGTGGCTCAAGACCACCGCATCAAGATCATTAATCCCAATTCCTGTGATATCTAATCTCGGAAGGATATCTAGGGGCTCTTTGGCAAACAGATTGAGTCCACAGTCGAGTAAAACCCTGCTTTCGTGTGTTGATAATAACATTGCGGAGCGTCCAACTTCCGCAAATCCTCCAAGCGTGATAATACTGGCCTCCGCAGGTGAATCAGCTAATTTGGATCTAAAGATCCTCTCTCCAACATCCTTGTAGAATTGAATGCGCTCATCCACTGTTTCACAGAGGGTCCTATGAATATTCTCCATCACATGCATATTTGATGGTTTTTTTCTCATTTTGAATTTCCATCCAGTTTTTTCCACTATGTCGTAATTACCATCTTCTATGCTGGAGGCAACTTCAAGTGGGTTCTCAACATAGATAGTTACTTCTCCCAATGCAGGGTCAAAAAAAGAACGATCTAACTGAATCTCTTTTGAGATATTGCTTCTTAATAAAGCCAATGTTTCACTCTCTGGTTTCCGAATAGATTCATCGGTTCGAATGACTATCCTTTTCTTCAATGTATACACCATGTTGGATATAATTTGACTATTTTTCAGTAGATAGGCTGGGTTATCAGAATACAACGCAATGTTGGGACCTTCGTATTGTATCTTGGTAAGACTTGATTCTCTGGGAAGGCTCTGAAGTATAGAAGCCATTATATTTTGATTATTCTGACCATGGTAGTAAGATCTATGTTGCATATTATCACATTACCTAAAACAAGCCAATTTTTGACTGCGGTTTTGGTATATTCGCATTCTACCTTTAAAGAGTGTTTCGCTTTAATGATAGTTTTCTCGGCTACAGTTTGACTGTATTGATATCAAAGTTGAAATAGTGTTTTGGATTATAGTTAGCACTGAGAAAGTTTGGAAAATATAGATTCAGGCTCTGGTGAGGAAAGGTTCGGAGAAAACAGGGGTACGGGTGGATATAGACCGCGAAGAGATTATGGGAGCTACGGCTCGGGTCGTGGCGGTGGCTTTACAGGTCCAAAACCTTTTAGACCATCACCAGTAAGAGTTGGAGAAGAATTTGACGTTAGGATAGAGTCCATGAGCAAAAGAGGGGACGCAGGTGTTGCCAAAGTGGAAGGCCTCGTAATTTTTGTTACCGGAACCAAAGTCGGAGACAATGTAAGGATAAGAATAACCAAGGTTGGGAGAGGTTATGCAACTGCGGAAATTGCAGGAGCGGGTTCGCCAACTGAGAGTAAAGCCGAAGAGCAACCATCGATTAATACAGATGAAGAGCAACCATCGATTAATACAGATGAAGAGCAACCAGGTTAAGTTCTAAACCCCGACTCAAGGTACGTTACCTGAAGAGTAGAGTTTACCCTTTTCTTTATACAATTACCTGGGACGAATTTAAGGTTTGAATCCCAACTCAGCTCATCTCATGGAGCTACCAAGGAAAATACTAATAGGAGATGATGTAATAAACGATGTCGGAGACTTCTTACTTGATCTTAACCACAACGCATCCAAGATTGCAATTGTGACTGGTCTCACAGTCCAAGCTAAAGCAGGAAAACAATGT
>DASTUU010000430.1:0-4011 GCA_035759485.1 Nitrososphaeraceae archaeon | reverse complement strand
ATTAATTGTTGCGTTGTCAGCCAAACTCGTGCGGTTTCCAAGAGTCGTAATCCAGTATCCATAATCCCACCACGAAGCAATTACTGAATTTTCTGGTGTATTTCTTTCAATCCACTGCAGGGCATCGAGCCAATCAGTTGTAGTCAATCGATAACCTGTGCCACCATTTGCGATAGACGGCGGAATATCCGCCAAACTAAGCCAGTTTGAATTTGGTGGATATATCATTGGAATTGCAAGCACAAATGTAATAGCAACAATGTACCCCACCTTTACCAATATACTCCTTTTGCTCTTCACTTTCATGCTTTCTAGTCTCTTTCTTGCTTTGGAGCCCTTAGGTAATGGTGCGGTTTTATCCGATATGTTTGATTCTCGAGATTCCAAGACGCTTCTAGTAGTTTGATATAATCCTATGCCCGCTAGGATAATAACTCCAATAGAAGCATAAACAAGCAGCCTTGCAAATGTAGCACTTACATAAAGGCCACTAAGACCAACAATTAATGCAAATATGTACATCTTATCCCTTGTTCTGAACGCCGTCCATGCCCCAAATCCTGCGAACATCAATAGTACTGAATATTGAGTGAAATAGTCGACCAGTGTTGGTGTAAAGTGCTCTGCTACTGATTCAGTTAAGGGATTTACTGCTGAAAGAAACGGGTTAATTGCATTGAGATATCTGAATGACGAAGAGTAATAGCTGCCTGAGGCCAAAACTCCAGCCGACGCTACAACAAAGGCGGTCAAAAGAAACAGCAAGTTCCGCAAACTTTTCTCTTGTCGACTTTTCTGCTTCAGGAAAGTCGCAATAATCAAGAATATGGTACCCCCCACTAATGCAATTCCAGGTAGTCCAAACACAAATGACATTCCCGGTCTTGGAAATGCTCCTGCACTTAGTAACGCAGCCAGTGTAAAAGTAATTGCAACATACGTCGGAATCTTAGTTTCTCGCTGAAAAAAGGGAAGACATATAAAGAATAATGAAATGGGAATGCTGAAATACTGAATCCCTCCCCATGAAGCATTTGCAAGCCCTATAAGAAGGCCTGCTCCTATAGCCTTGACTAAGGTAAATTTAACGTGGCCGTTCTTCATTGCTGAGAGGAGAAAATAGATTGAAAATAAACCGAGGAACAATCCAAGAGGTTCTGATTTGAACCATCCCAAGTTCCCTCTTGAGATGATAGCTGGAGTAAAAGCAAATAGCAGCGCAGAAAATAACCCTGCAGTATTGCCTCCTATTGTCCTAACTAGGGCAAAGATCACTATTGTTGTAAGCGACCCTATAATGGCAGGAAAAAGAATCGTAAAATCTAGTAGGGTCGTACCGCCACCAAAGATCTGATATAGGTAGGCTGCAATTATATGGAGTCCTGACTGTGAAGTTGCAGGTACATTTCTGCCTTCGGGATACCATGACATTGTGTCGTGCCATCTCAAATAAGCTTCAAGACCATTATCTACGATGTATTTTGTAGCTCGGTAGTCAAAGTAGGGGTCAAATTCATTGAGGTAGAAGCCATATTTCGCAGGATAGGCACGCATAATAAATGCGGTGGTGAAACATATAGCGAGAACTGCAATAATTAGCAGATGTCCGATCTCAAATTCGAACTTGCCTCTACGCAACAAAACTTTCCCTCCACTCAGCATGGTGTCAAATCTGAGTCACCGCTTTTTTAAGGTACCGTCAAGAATAATCTTGCCTTGATACAAAACCCCAGGTTTAGGACAAGAGAAACAGGATATTTGAGAATAAAAAAAGGATAGAGTGCTATAGAGTATCTCCTGTTGGTCAAATCGTAGGCACAGGACAAAGCAGCACATGGCGCAGGACAGAATCACCGTTACACTAAATCAAATTTATCTCTGCTCACTAAATGCGGAGCAAAACTGAGAATCAACTTTTCACAACAAAAGAATGGGAAAATGAGTGATGATATTCATCAATCGCCTTACGTCTTATCTACTTTTGGATTTTCCCTTCTTTGCGGATTTAGCCGTTTTTTTCTTTGCCGCCATTTTCAGCTATATAAAAAACAGATCATATTTAAATTTTTTAAAAAATTCTAGGTACTAATATTTCTAAATATCTGATTTCTTTCTTTCTTACTCTTTTTCCAATATTGTTACTTGACATACCTTTACAAGAGCCTTGAATTTATCTGCATCGTCTGCTGAACCAACTACTGTACCGTAGTGCATAGGTATTGCGATTTTACTCGGTTTGATAAGTTCGTTTGTTGCTTTTGCAGCTTCATCTGCTGTCATGACATAGGTTCCGGAAACGGGTAGCATGGCGATGTCTGGATTCAATCCTTCCATTTCTGGAATTATGTCTGTATCCCCTGCATGATATATTCGATGATTATCAATTGCAATAACAAAGCCTATTTTGTTATCCCCTTTCGGATGAAATTTCTTGTTAATATTGTAGGCTCTAATTGCTTCGATAGATACATCTTTGACTAATGTTTTTTCTCCTGGTTTTAATGCTCTTATCTTATCTGTTGGTAAGCCATGAAGCCTTTCGATGCACTCACTAGCCGTGACGATTTCTGTACTACTATTTGCAAGATCTTTCAGATCTTCATTGCTCAGATGATCAAAGTGGTTATGTGAAATAAGGATAATATCAGCATCTTTTCTACCTTTCTGTTTGTTCGTTAGTTGATAGGGGTCAATGTAGATTATTCTCCCACCTTTGGTGTCTACTATTCGAAAGCCATCATGGCCTGTCCAATGAAACTCCAAATGATTATATTCTAACATAGGCTAAATCATCATTTCAATAATATTTAAAAGATTGTTCCTTTGGAGGATAGTCTATTATCAGTCTATTGTTGCTTAGGGAGATAACTAAGATGTTATGTTTACGCAGCTTATTTTTTAAATTTTTATCTAGAGTTGCCACCGCGCATTTAGAGGCTTTCGCAAATTCAAGTATGGCGTCGTCAACCTGCCTATGTTTAAGAAGTTCAACAATCCTAAATTTCGAATAGGAAATCTCTATTGCAGTCTTAGCAATCTGGGATCTTTTTGGACCTGTCCGCACCTCAAGCTTCTTTAGTTCCTCGATTACAATATCTGGAATTAGAAAGGAGAGTCTACCTACTTCGCACTCTATTTTTTCCATCCGTTTAACCGGCGATGAAACCAATACCATCAGGAAGCTTGTATCACATAACACGTTCATTCTAGAACAAAGTTGCCCCCGTATATAATTAACGGCATTAAAACTCTGAGAGGTTTGATCTGGTTGACCAGGGTAATTAATCTATTATTATAGGGCTCACCAGGGACAGCATTGGGCTTGAGGTTTTTGATTACCCTAAAGACTGTTAACTCTATAGATGCTCAATGCAAAGAATCCACTAAGATGCAATGCCTGCACCAATAAGTCTCCATCTATCTGAAATTCTTCTGCTGATCGCTACCCGGCTCTTGGGGAGAAGGCATAATGGCTTCCTCAGTTTTACCTCTATCTGAGCATCTTTGGAGCTTGTAACGGCACCTAAAGTTGCCGCTGTTCCCACATTCAGTCGTAGAGGTTCTTTGGTTCTAATGGGTTCTACTTTTACCATTTCTTGAGTACCTACTGCTGTATCAAATAACTGAACTTCAATACTAATGTCTTCAACGTCACTTGGCAAAGTACTAGGTTTACCTACTACAGAGCCTATTAGCGAGTCGCTCTTAATATAAGTGGGGTCTAACTTTGTGCCAATAGCCACTAACCCTCCGGGTCGGACTTTCTCCACGAGTCCTGCGCCTGTTCCGAGGCTCGAAATGACTGAATGAATAGGTTCGAATTTCCTTCTCTTCTCGTCCAGAAAACCCGGTCTAATTTCAATTTCATCATCTACTGACAATTCGCCTTGTATTAATGCTCCACCAATAACACCGCCTTTGACCTTATCCAAGGGTAAACCAGGCTTGTTTATATCAAATGATCTCAATACATGCATAATTGGAACCTTGTTCGTTAATCGTGGAGGTGTT
>DASTUU010000429.1:0-1526 GCA_035759485.1 Nitrososphaeraceae archaeon | reverse complement strand
TCCAACCCTTGGTATGCTTTTGTCTTGCTCCTTTAAGCCAGACTTATGATATACGTCTATCCTCTATTGCTATGATATTTTACGATATTATATTATATGAACATAGGATACAGGTAGATAGCAAAAACTAAAGGATTTCCTGACTCATTATAGGATTATTATTTAGTAAAATAATAATAAGACTACTACAGTAGGAGCATGCACAATTGGCGTGGTTGCAGTTGCGACTCTGGCTGTACGGTAGCCAAAACCTACTGTTTTAACATGACATAACGTAACTAAAACGTCTATCTTAGGTATTTCCTCTTGATATTTTTTAGAATAGAAGTGATAGAGGAAGAAGAAAAGACTACAACAGGCGGCGTTTTCTAGTTCTAACTACCTCTATTTACTTCCAAAGCTGATATCTTTTACTGTGATCACAATCACAAGTGAGCTTTATTGATAGATCTCTCGCACACATCCACTAGTACTGACCGCGGGATACGCAGCCATAGTCTTTATTTGGCTCCACATGTACTGTGAACTACCATATTTAGCAGACTTGATGGGATTGTCCTCTAGTTGTCCTTGAAACTTCTGTCCAGTTTGAATCTGGGAGTGGTTCTTTCTTCCCATAGTTGGTAGCTTCTGATTCACGGATAGGTATTGTTGTTCTAAAGAATTTAAGGAAGATATTGTATAATAATAGATGATAATGCCAGTCACTGCTTCCTCTGGCTCAACAACAACTAGGACTAAGCCTAAATAGTATATTTGCTATTTATGCAGCAAAACTTTTGATAGTATTGATACACTGAATTCCCACAAGAGATCGGACCATGGAAGCACTGTATCAGGAGAAAGTACAAAACTTCAGCCGCCCGCATGAGTAGGATAAGATAAGTCAAGGGCTATACTAAATACTATATTCAGCTTCTCTGACCTCTATAGTATTCACCAGGCATAAACATCCACTTTACATATTCTTCATCTTCTATAGCCTTTTTTATACGTATGTGATACTGACTGGCCTTTCTTTACATATTAATAATATTCCTTGTCTGTTAATTTTATTATGATTTCTTTCATGCTACTTTAACCTCACTTATCTTTTTTCTTTCTTTATATCTTCTATGAAGTATTCCAGCTTTTCAAGGGTTTTTGGATGTAAATGGTGTTCTATACCTTCAGCGTCTTTGTTAGCTGTATCCTCATCTACACCTATAATTTTTAGAAATTCTGCAAGTAAACCATGTCTCTCGCGAATACTTTTTGCTACAAGAGTTCCCTTGTCTGTAAGTCGTATCCCTCTGTACTTTTCATAATTTAGATGGCCACTTTCGTTCAATCTCTGAATCATATATGTAACACTTGGAGAACTAACGTTGAGGTATTCAGAGATTTCTATTGTAGTAGCATAACCTTTGTGTTCTACTAGCTCGTATATGACTTCAAGATAGTCTTCCATTCGAGCAGTGCTGGCACCTTCTTTCTTTATATGATTAGCATAACGGATCGATTCGAGTCTAGTATATTTAGGCAAC
>DASTUU010000428.1:0-3829 GCA_035759485.1 Nitrososphaeraceae archaeon | reverse complement strand
TTCTGACGAAGGGATTGTTGTTGTATTTACAGGAAAGGGAAAGGGCAAAACAACCGCTGCTTTGGGCATTGTACTAAGAGCGGTAGGACACGGACACAGGGTAGGAATGATTCAGTTCATAAAGGGAGAATGGTATTATGGGGAGCTCACGAGCTCCAAAAGACTTGAACCTGAATTTGAAATGATCGTTGCCGGGAAAGGATTTGTTGGGATAATCGATGATGACCATCCAATTGAAGATCACCGCTTTGCTGCTCAGAAAGCAGTTAACATCGCTAAGGAGAAATTGTCATCAGGTAATTATGATATAATGATCTTAGACGAGGTTAATTATGCATTAAATTTGAACCTGATAGTATTGTCTGACGTTCTTGATATTATAAACTCCAGGCCTAAAAAAACAACGCTTATCCTGACAGGAAACCATGCTCCAAAAGAGGTTCTGGAGATTGCAGACTTGGTAACGGAAATGAAAGAGATTAAGCATCCGTATAGTCGTGGTATCAAGGCAAAAAAAGGGATAGATTATTGAAAAGAGATGTTATAGTGCTAGTGAGGTTCATCAGATGCTAAGGATTTCTTTAGGGGGTAAGCTTAAAGTATCAGCTTTGTACGGTTTAATCTACCTATGGTTACGGCTGAATTAAAGAAGATTCCAGAAGCAGGTGAAATAGTTTTAGTTACCATAAAGGAAATCACAGGGCATGGAGCTTACGTCAGCCTAGATGAATATAGTAATATGACTGGTTTTCTGCATATTTCTGAAATTGCAACAGGTTGGATAAGGAATATCGAAAGGTATGTCAAACCTAAGCAGAAGGCAGTCCTCAAAGTTATCAGGGTGGATAAAACAAGGGCAGAGGTTGATCTGTCACTCAAACAAGTTTCAGGGGAAGAAAGAAAGTCAAAACTAATAGAAGTGAAAAAAAATGAAAAGGCAACGGCGTATATGGAAATGGTCAAAGTCAAGGCAAATTTATCAGATAAGCAAACTGACGAAATGGAAGACAAAATCCTGCAGAAGTATGATAGTATTTATGACTTTTTTGAGACAGTTGCCAAGAAAGGTGTCGATTCTATTCGCAACATGGAATTCTCTTCTGAGGTAACCAGGGCCGTTGAAGACGAAAGCAACAAAATTCAAGTTCCCCATGTAGAAATCAGAGATATCCTAGAAATTTCTTCCAGAGATCCAAATGGAATTGATGTGATAAAAAATATATTATCACCTCTGGAGGCTTCAAGGAGCAATGTACAAGTAAACATAAACTATATCGGTGCTCCGAAATACCGTGTCACAGTTAAAGCAGAAAACTTCAAGCTGGCTGAGAAGACCATGAATACTATTATGGAGAAGGCTAAAACTTCTATAGAGAAGTACCACGGCGTTTTTGGCTTCAGTCGCGAAAGTTCTCGAAAGAGTCACTGAGACGAATTAGGTTCAGTAATGAAGCATATTATAAGAAAATGTCCAAAGTGTGGCACATATACTCTTAAGCAGGAATGCAATTTTTGCAATGTTCATACAGTAAACCCTCATCCCCCAAAATATTCTCCGGACGATAGATATGCTCGGTACAGAATCGAAGACCGCTATAATAGCGGTTAGCCATTCAGGTGCGTAGGATAGTTGTTGTTCATAGATCCCTCCAAACGGCTTTAGTCTTCGCAAGAAGCACAAATCCTACCAGATATATTACTTGGACAGCCAGACCTAGCTCTAAGTTCCACCCTTCTGGAGTGGGGATTCCCATAATGTACTGCAGCATTAAAGAGGCGTGTGTAGTAGGTACCGCGTATGCAATATATTGTAGTTCCAATGGTAGACGCTCCACGGAGTAAAAAACTGGAGGCAATACGGCCAAAATTACGTTTACAAACGAGATTATTTGGGTAGCATTTCTCATGTGAAGCATGTGAGAGGACAAGAAGAAGCCAATAGCTGACATCGCTCCCCAGATAAGGAAAATTGTAAGGATTAGAAGGGGAAGAACAGATATTGAAGTTCCAAGATAGGCAGTAATAAATGTCAATACCATCAGGGCTGGAAGGCCAAAGAGAATTTGAGACAATGCCAGACCGGTCATGTAAGTTAGTGCAGATACAGGCGACGCGACGAAAACGTCTTGAATTTTATATTCCGTTTTGTAGAATGATATATCCTGACCCAGAGCGAGTCCGTAACCAACCAATGCCATTACAAGGCTACCGGACACGGCGAACTGGAGATACTGACCATTGCTAACAATAAAAAGTACAAATAGTAGTGAAAAAGGACTAATGGCAGAGAAGAAAAGAGAAACGGGGTTACGGCGCAGCCACAGTATTCCAGTCATATATGCTATCAAGAGTATTTGTTTTCCGGCTAATCGAAAGCTAGAAGACGAAACCGAACCCGATTGCAAATGTTTCATAGATTACCCTTTATTGTTATTATTAATGTCACCCTAGATAAGGATCTAAATACGATTACGGCCGTCCCGCATACGTATTACTGGGAATACCCCGCATATAGAAAGAAAAAATTCAAAACTCATTTCGTTGTGGCCTTTTAGTTGCCTCCGGGCACACGCATTTTTCAAAATCATTATGCGATTTCCCAGGCCGGACCAAGCCTACGACTAACTTGTAGTTGTATTGCTGCCGGACATCGTTTGGTTAATTATACTACCAGTAGCGAAGCTCGTGGCGTTTGTGTTTCTTGCCTCCTCTATAACAGAATCCATTGTTGCATTTTCTGATCCTGGTTGGGTAGCATTACTAAGTCCTGTTTGATTAATAATATTACCAATTGCGAAGCTCGTTGCATTTGCGCTTCTAGTCTGCTCTAGGACAGATTGCAGGGCTACGTCAGGAATTTGACTGCCAGCCTGTGTTCCCTGACTATCATTTGTAAGCAGTTGCGACTCGCTTGTCATATTGCTGCGTTGGGCCGCAGCACCTAGTATTGAGGTTCCAAAGATAAGAAGGCCCGCTACCAGGGTTAGAATAGATAGGCTAGACATAAACAGAGAGGATTTCCCTTTAGTATTCATTATCCACACATTGATACCCCCCGAATTTATTGCTTCCTACTTTCTATTCTATTTGAAAGTTTTAGTCCCTGGCACTCTAAAACTATATCATCTAGACTTAAAGATATCTAATACTAACAGTAAAAATCACACAATATCCTAGAACGTTGAAGGAAGGATTTGTCTGCAGCAGAGCTTAAGCCGAATAATAAACTATCTTTCTCATTAAATAAAAAATAGAGTTTGGGGCATATTCTCTTATCTGTTAAGGAGTCTATCTCCCAAAACAGAGCCCGCTTGGATTTGATACTTGGCAGTTATTGTCAGAGAAGGTATTTTGATTAACGTTTGGTGCCAGTCCATTTGCGTTATTTATGTCTACTACATTGTCATGTGCGTTGTTCAGTTGAACTGTATTTTCCGTACTTTGTGAGTCTAGGAATATTGCGTTCTGGCTTCCTTGGATGTTGTTGCTGTTTACTGCAGACTCGTCTGTATTGACAAATGTGACTCCAGCTAATGCATTGCTATCCATTAAGTTGCTTTCAACATTGAGGCCACTTGTTGAATGAGAGGCTATTGCTATGTTGTTATTCTTGATTATATTTTCCTGAATTGACGCTAAGTCTGCTCCGGTAAAGAATGCAGCTATTTGGTTGTTTTGCATAATCAACGAGGTTGCTACCAGCTCTTTGGCTCCTGTTGCTAATATACCTGCTTGGAATCCGCTTATAATGCCTGGTCCGTTAATGGCTACGTTGTCTTCGGAGACACCAATTCCAACTTTTGAGCTGTCTGCTCCTGGACCATATATA
>DASTUU010000427.1:0-2396 GCA_035759485.1 Nitrososphaeraceae archaeon | reverse complement strand
CATATAAGAACTTTGAAGTAACTGAAGAGCCAGCAGAAGACCCAGACCCTAATGCAGCAGATTCAATAGCAGGATTTGAACTTCCAAGTCCATTTGGGAGATAGTGTCCTCGCCACCTCAATTTTTTACAAGTACTATCATATGAGTATTGAGGCCATGTTTACGCGTCACATGTTATACGGCTATATAGACTGACGATAATGACTTCTTTTGCTTACCATTCTTTCATTGAACATAAAGAAATGATACTTTAGTCAGGGGAGCCACTTGTTAAGTCTCCACATATCTAGCATGAGGTACCAATTATACCAATAACATTCTAAAACATATAATGTAGGATACAATCAAAGATATTGAACGAAATATCACTGACGATGTATATGTTGGTAGGATCAATGAATTGTCAATTTGGAAACTTCAGTAGTTCCGTTTGGCGAGGTATCCAACTTTTTTCAGTATGGTAACTATGATTCAGGACAAAATACTATAATTCTATAATAACATGTATATCCTATCATGTTATGAAGAATCCGCAGCAGCGAATTCATCAAAGGCAAGAACACCACGAACAATTATATTTACCACTACTACCACCACGCCCAGAACAGCACCAGCCAGTGGTGTTAGAGGACATATCACCTATCTGGGCCTCACGTTTGAAAAAAGAAAATCTACCAACTTTTATGTCACCAAATTGGTGGAAATGGCATTATGAATTGCAGAAAGCTTCCAAATGTGTCGTAGGAGAAGCATACGGTTATTCCTCACAATATACGGATGACTGTGATAAATGCGATAGAATTGGTTGTAAATTTCTGTATTACTTCACGTTAAACCTTCGGGGAAGATTGGAATCAAATAAGCGGGATTTTATAAAGCATTGGAATGAAGAGCATAGTAGACCTAAATACTCTTTGTAATTTTCCCTACATGCCTGCTTACACTGCTCAAATGTTTTCATAATAATACTGTATAAACAGGGGAATAGTATACTAAGAATAGATACCGGGAATTACAGCTATTTGAGCATAGGATTGTAAGTCAGAGGAAGGGACAGCATTTCTTATATATTTTCAAATGTTTTTAGTTAAAATCTTATTTTGTATGAGACTTGAAATAGTAAATGGTAGTCTGAAGGTTTGTAAATAAGAGCATCTAGCTTTTCCTTCATTGTTGACAAGGAAGGTCATCTTAGATGTTGATCCTGGCATAGATGACGCAATTGCTATAATAACGGCATTGAAATCGAATGACATAGATGTTGCAGGAATCACGACTGTATACGGTAACGTAACCCCACGGATTGGAATGTTGAACACATTAAGAGTGTTGAAATCGTTGAAGCGGATGGATATTCCCGTTATACGAGGAGCCGAAAGACCGCTTGAAAAGGGTCTTCTTTCTAGCAAGATTAAGGAAGAAAAGCAAAGAAGTCATGGAAAATGGGGTCTAGGCGCTCTGCATGTCAATCCTTCTCTTATTGAGGATTCATTGGGCGGAGGGATTAAGAGAAATCAGGGTATGCTAACAGCAGATTTCAGTCATAGGAACTTTCTAGGATTTATCGATCAAATTATCAAGAATTGTAATAATAAAGATATTTCAGTTATAGCTACTGGACCCCTAACAAACATTGCACGGGCCATTTTGTATAGACCAGAGTTTATCCATAAAATAGACCAACTATTAATCATGGGAGGTGCTTATGGTTTAGGAAGTTGTATTCAAGGCAATATAACCGATTTCGCAGAATTCAATTTTTATTGTGATCCGGAGGCTGCTAGACTAGTTTTAACTACTACTGGACTGAACTCAAAGACAAAAGTTGTGGGATTGGATGTGACACAACATCCAAAGTGCGGATTAGACAGGGGATTTGTAAATAAAGTCCTTCAGAAAACGAATGCAGTGAAGTCACCTGCATCTGAGCTTATTTTTTCTTTGTTAGACTTTAAATTGAGCTATAATACTGTTTTCCATCTTCACGATGTTCTCGCTATATTACTTTATGAAAGACCGCTGTATTTCTCTTTCAAATGCGGGGGTGTTGAGGTAACTCTAAGAGGGAAACGGCGGGGACATTCCGAGTTTATTCACGACGGAGTAGGAAATATTAAAGTGGCCGCCTCCTTAGAGGGAAATCCATTCAGGAATTTTTTGTATAGCAGGCTGATTTCATGTTAGACAAATTCGGGGACATAGGAAGGATATACAGGTACGGTAAGATGTAACTCATAATGGTAGGTGAGCCTGGATTGAAACTAGTCCTTTATTGTTAGTTTTAATCAATATCAACTGGTGTCATCGATGCTACCTTCCGCGTATGGTTTAGTATACTGATGAAGAGTTGAAATGATAATCATTAGGAACTCAAATGAGTTCCTGCTGTGTCCTTT
>DASTUU010000426.1:0-5226 GCA_035759485.1 Nitrososphaeraceae archaeon | reverse complement strand
TCCTATGTGCTCTCTTGTAGCTAGCGTTACTGCAAAGAGGCTCAGTAAAATTGCAAGTATGTCACCAAAAACATGGGCAGCGTCACTGATAAGAGATAAGCTATTACTTAGCATGCCACCAACGAATTCAACTAGTGCTATCGCTATAGCCACAAAGAAGGACAGCTTAAGATGCTGCTGAATTCGTCTTAGATTGGCTTGCATTTTTCCTGATTTTGCCTGGATCCTTACTTATACTATCACTAAGCATACATTATCCTTAGTGCTTGGAGTAGTATAAACTCGGCTTTCAAATTTTACTGAGGCAACGTCAACTTCTCCGTTGAGAAAAGTGATTGCAAAATTTATCAATTGAGTTCTATATTAAAACCTTTGTATGATTTTATTTTTTATCATATAATAATTAGCATCATGCTTAATCATAGCCAAAGCTACTTTTTACAAAGATTATATGGCTATGATTAATAATATCCATTATAATTTTTGGAAATGGATAATACGAATATCATTGTAGAAATCGTTAAAATAAAGAAGTACTTCCCTATCAAACGAAGCCTTAGACAAATTTTGCAATTTCAGCCTCCTCAGTATCTGAGAGCAGTTGACGACGTTAGCCTTCGGCTTGAAAGGGGCAAAGTACTTGTTCTTGCCGGCGAATCTGGCTCAGGAAAGAGCACAGTAGCGAGAATAGTATTAAGGGCTGTACGGCCCGACAGTGGTTCGATCATCCTTAGGGGTGAAGATATCACTAACAAAAATGATAAAAAAACTATGAAAAGGTTTCGTGAGAGTATACAGATAGTCCAGCAGGATCCTTACTCTGCGCTCAATCCTCGTATGAGAGTAATGGATATTGTTATGGAACCGCTTAATATCCATGATAAGGAAGGTAGCTCGAAAGATGCGCGTAGAGAAAAGGTTCTTAAGTCGCTACGGGACGTGCATCTTTACCCAGTCGACTATATCGCTAATCAGTTCCCTCATATGCTTTCGGGCGGTCAGCGACAGAGAGTAGCACTGGCTAGGGCCCTAGTACTTAGACCATCATTAATAGTTGCTGACGAACCAGTATCAATGCTTGATGTATCTGTCAGAGCTGAAATTTTGCAGCTCATGAAGTCACTAAGAGATACGCTTCACATTTCCTACTTGTACATCACACACGACCTATCCACATCGAGATATATGGGCGATAGCATGGCTATAATGTATGCTGGCAGAATAGTCGAACTGGGTCAAGTAGATGAGGTCTTGTCAAAACCTATGCATCCATACACCCAGGCTCTAATTGATGCCATACCACAACCTAATCCAGAGAATTTACAAAAGGAAAAATATATCTGTTTGAAATCAAGCATGAAGGTCGCAGAAACAGGTTGTAAATTATATTTCAGATGTCCGTACTCTATGGATTCTTGCCGCGAGGACCCCGAATTGTACGAGCCAGAAAAATCGCACAAAGTATCTTGTTTTATGTACACCCCGCCTTACCATCAACAGAGACAAAGCCAAGAGCAGCAACAGAAGAAGAATGACTAAATAGTATCGCTGTTGGCCTCAGCCAATGCATGCTGGTTGTCATGCTTGTACTTTATTATCTGCGACACCCCTTGCTTGGGATATACTCCATAGATCAAGCTAGCCTTGGACACTGTAGAATCTTTTAGCGTAACCATAATTATCTGGTTACTATCCATTGACCTCGATAATAATACATTAGACAGCCTATCTGTGTTTTGTGAGTCAAGATGCGCATCGACTTCATCTAACAAATAAAAAGGTGACGGTTTGAGAGACTGTAGCGCCAATAAAAATATAGTGCCAGCCATAGTTTTTTCGCCTCCCGACAAAGCTCTTGATTCGCGCGCAGGTTTTCCTGGAAATTGTACCATTAACATTATACCGCTAGAAAATACGTCCTCCAAATTTTCTATTTCTAGCCACGCTTGGCTTCCCTCGCCTGCGACTTCTGAAAACATTTTTCGAAGTTTAGTGTCGACCTTCTTAAATGCCTCCAGGAAGACATTTTTCTTTTCCTTATCAATTTCTTCAACAAAAAGCACGATTGAATTTCGTTCTTCTTCCAAATGATTTTTTCGAGTTGACATGCCTCTGTAGCCTTCAATAACTTGAGTATAAGTATCGTGAGCACGCAAGTTGATTCTGGGCCTGAGACCCTCATACTCACTGGTCAGTTGTTGAATAATTTCTTCTACGTCAAACACTTCGACCAAACTGGCTTCATTATAGTCATAGCCGATCTGATTGAGGCTACTAATTAGAACCTTCTCTTTTGAGCTAAGATCCATAATGTCTTTTTTCAGTACAGCGATATCCTTTTCGAGTCCATGATATTCCTTTGATATCTTCCTTTCATTTTCTGTCAATGTCCTTATTTTCATTTCATACTCTTGCAGAATTGTGAAAGAGTTACCTGACGAATCTATTATCTGCTGTTCTTGATCTCTTAATTTTTTTAACTCATTTTCCTCTGAGACGAGCTCTTTAAATAGACCATCAGCTTCTTTACCTCTTTCTTCCAATTCAGTTAAATTTTGTTCCCTGTCTTTTTTTAAACTATCGATTCGGTTACTGTACATTTCGATTTCGTTTTCTAACGATCTTACTGAATCCTTAACTTTACGCAATTCATATTCGTATTCGTCCACGGACTTCAAAATCGTATTTCTTTTCCAATTGGCTTGAGCCAGAACGTTTTCCAAAGATTTGTTCTTTAAACTATCGACTTTTTTAGTGGTTCTACCGAGAGTGGAAGATATTATTGACAGGCGTCTAAGATGGGCCTCCAATTCATGACTGTCAGAGTTAATCTCTGACTTCATGCCATCATTTTCAGCAATTATTTCCCGTAGTATAGATTCTTCTGAATTTAGATTATCAGCCAATATAGATTTTTGAATATGTAATTTGTTTAGTTCCACCTCTAGTCTGTTCCTAAGGTTTTGTGATGTAATAAAGTGGGAATCTACCTCTTTTTGAATAAAATCTCTATCATCAATCGATCTCTTTAATAGCGCTGCAGAATTTCTCAATGCATTCACAAAATCTCCAAGCAATAAAGCTTCACTAAATCTGGCTATTTTTGAGCCGAAGTCTGCACAGACAGCTGGACCCATTGGCTCGAACAATTCCCCATCGACTGATACTGCCCTATACCCTTGCATTGCTAGAAGATACGCGGAGCGGGCGTTTTTTACCAGATATACATTTGCGAATAAAAAATCGGGTAACTCCATAAATTCGGAGTAAACAAAATTATTAAGGGTACCTATAATGTTTGTATTGTTTTCATCGGTTTTCCGGATATTATGAGCGTTCTTTTTTTGGATCTTTCGTAGAAGGTCGAGAGAAATGATTTTGAGTCTTGGCAATGTCTTTGTCTTTGCAAATTCCAAAAGAGAAAGCATGGATCCTACGTCATCCACTACAATCGCCTTCATTAAGTCCACGCCAGCAGCTAAGACTGATTTTTCATATCTTTTCTCCCACGTTATCAGATCGCACACCAATCCTCTAATTGCTGAGTCCAGCCCTGATTTTGTAATTTCAGCAATAGCATAATCTTCGTTCATGATGTCCCGCGTAGCTGATGCTTGGAATTCGTATTCTGTATCTAGACTTATTGCCTTTTCCAGCAGCAATCGTAAATTGCTAGTTTCACTCTCAATCTTGCGCTTCTTTGCCTCAAGTTGTCTGATTAGAGTTTCCGTAGTTTCCATCTCTGTCTTCTTAGCATTTAGTACTGATTCCACAGCCAAGATTTGATTTCTGTTATCCACAATACCATTTTTGATTACTGCAATCTTGTTGTCATTGTGGATGGCTTGTTGGGATTTTAATCTCACCTTTTCTTCTAGACTGGTTATTACACCATAGATATTATTTTTGATTTTTTCCAACCGCTTGATACGTTGCTCTAGCTTTGTTATAGAGGCGGATGTTTGCATACTCCATTTGCTCAAAGATTCAATTTTGCTATCAGTGTTGTTCAATTTGAGTCTTAAATTCGAAAATTTTTCTGATAATTCTGACATCGGACTTTGCTTTTTGTATAATTCTAATTGTAATTCTGACAATTTTTGGGAAAGATCATTTATTTCTGTAGCTAGCGAGGGTAGGATTTTTTCTTTTATTTGAGTGCAACGCTGCTCTGAATCTTTGGCAATTGCCTTCTTTCGCTCATAGTCGTAAATAATATGCGAAATTCTACTGCCGATTTCTGCCTTAGTCTTATTTGCTATGTCTACCTCTTGTAAAAATATCAATTTATCAGCCTCGAGTTTCTCAATTTCTGAACGAAGCTCACTAACTTGGCCTGATAGCATAGAGGCACGAGTAATCCTTGACTGAAGGAGCGCTTCTTGTGCTTGACAGCTGATTTTGGTTCTCGAAACGTCATCGGAAATTTTTAGGCCATTAAACCTTTTAATTTCGAGCTCGAGATGTGAATATCTCAATTGCTCATTTCTCTCTATTTCTAGTTCGTCAATCCGTTTTCTAATCTCCCCTATCCTAGCAAGTGCAACTTCAAGCCTTCTATCCGATGCATCCAGTTGCTTCAAGGCCTCACTTTTCTTCTCATCAAAATATGAGAGCCCAATGATATCTTCTATAATTTTTCTTCGCTCTTCGGAATTTAATTCGGATATACGGGTTATCATGCCCTGCTGGACAATATTCAATTTATTGGGTGTGGCAACGACTATCTCTAGTAGTTCAGTTACTACATTCTTGGCCACTTTCTTACTATTGAGATAATATTGGCTCTCACCAGTCTGTCCTTCTATTTCTCTGGTCAATACCACAGAATCTTTGTCAATGGGGATACCTCTATCCTGATTATCAAATGTTAGACTCACACGGACCGTCCTATTGGAACTGTTCTGACTATCATGAAACAAAGATTGAAACCTATCAACGCGTAACAATCTTGGACTATTTTCTCCTATTGCGAACATTATTGCATCAAGAATGTTACTTTTACCTGAGCCATTTGGGCCCGTAATAGCAATCAGACCCCTATCAAGGTTTAAAACAACGTTTTTGAACCCAAATGATTTAAAACCGTAAATCTCTAGTTTTTTGATGTAAACCAAATATATATTTCTGTATTTTGGGATCCAATATAATTATTATTCTTAGCCTTTCCTGTCTTTCCAACAGAAAAGGCTTGTACTGCCATGGTTTACCGCTTCCTATAGGCCT
>DASTUU010000425.1:0-6092 GCA_035759485.1 Nitrososphaeraceae archaeon | reverse complement strand
ACTATTAGTTGGGTACTTACTGTTTACTTAGTTTCAGGTGCCGCAGTAACCATAGTTATAGGAAGACTTGCTGACACATATGGCCCGAAGAAGATGCTACTCATAACATTCTTGTGTTACACCGTTGGAACGATACTGGCGGGCTTTGCTACAGAATTTTATACTTTGTTGATATTTAGAATCATCCAAGGTGTTGCAGTGGCTCTGGTTCCCGTCGCTGTTCGAATTGCACGAGATCTGTTTCCACCTGAGAAGTTTCCTTTCGCCCAGGGTGTTTTATTATCCATGTATCAAGGAGGTAGTGCAGTAGGATTGGTACTTGGAGCGGCTGTGGTTTATTTCGGTGGCTGGCAGAGCGTCTTCTATTCAGCTATACCAATATCACTCATACTCCTATTCTTGCTTTGGAAGGTTATTCCCAAAATCCCAACAGCTCCTCAGGAAGGTAAAGATAAAAATACTAGTGATAGTGCGTCGCCCAAACGACATGGTAAAGTCATCGATATTCCGGGAGTTATTACCATGGTGCTTACAACTAGTACATTTATGCTGTGTTTCACTTTTCTAGGGAAAGGTACTGAGGGCGTTGGACTCTTTTGGACTTTCCTAGGAATAGGTGTGGCCTCAATGGTAGCTTTCTTTTTTATAGAAAAACGGAGCGAGATGCCATTAATAAATTTAAAGCTTGCTTTCCACAAGATAATCAGAGTTGGGAACATTAGCTATCTTATGCTTGGCGTTGTTCAGTACATCATTTTTTCTACAATTCCTACTCTTGGTCAGACTGCAGAACCGTATGGGTTGGGAATGACTACCCTTGAAGTTGGACTATTGCAACTTCCTCAAGCCTTGGTGTTCGTAGCTCTTGGACCAATAGCTGGAATTTTGGCTGTCAAACATGGCAGCTCCAAGTTCATAGTCCCCGGCTCAATTATAATGTGTATAGGTATTGTTGCACTCCTAGCTTTTCACTCGACTTCAGGTCAGGTGGCCAGCGTACTCATCTTATTTGCTGTCGGCGGAGCCTTTGTAACTTTATCAGCAAACGTCATTATCTACTTTACACCAGCGGGATCTACTGGTGTTGTATCTGCTACTTACTCAACTATGCGAATTATAGGGGGTGCAATCGGACCTGTTATTGCAGGAATGTTCATGGCGTTATTTACTTCTGAAGTACAAACTCCTGAAGGGGTAACATCTTCTGTACCAAATGCTATGGCATTTAATGCAATATTTCTAGTTGGGGCTATTATTTCACTAAGCTTAGTGGCATTTATGTTTATTATGAAACGAAGAGCGCTGAAAATGGGAATGCCAGCGAACAAATAATTGAACAAAGAAACAGGAATACAGCGTAGCAAACATTTATCAGTAACGTTCTAAGATTGGGGAATGGAATAGCATGAAAGACGTCGCTTGCCATGGACTGCAATTAGAAGGGGATTAAAAAAAACGTCTATTTGAACAAGTAGCTCTGTCGGATTTCTCTAAACATCCAACGAGGAAACTATGATACTTACATTATCATATAACTTCTCCGAATAAGTGTTAAATGCTAAGATAGCTTTATTATCCAATACAAAACTTATTGGCGAAACGGTGTTTCCAGCTGCGTGTCTACTGTTGTTTTAACAAGCTTTTGGACGATGTCCTGAAATGGTTCCTGGCTAACCTGAAATTCTCAATATTATGCGCATTTACGATTTTTTGTTCAAACATTTACAAGTAAGTCCGTATATGAGCAATAATAAGATGGTATTGATCTTAGATTATTACTTAACCTTAATTACGATTGTAATTGACGTAGCAGTCGGACTTGTAATAGGGATATCCGCAATCTTAGCCTTCGCTTCTTTTTTAAAGCACTTGACGATGAAAAAAGAAGGCCAAACAACATACTGGGTAACGATAAGAGCGCGATTAGCCAGAGGATTGCTCCTAGCACTCGATTTTGCAATAGGTAGTGACATATTGAAGACGATCCTCGTTCCCTCCTTCACTGAGCTGATAATACTTGCAGTAGTTGTTGGAATACGTATTATTCTTAGCTGGTCACTTTCAAAAGAAATTGAAGGGCGTAGAGATGATATGGCCAAAACAAAAGGGTTACCAGATGCAAGATAACATGAAACAAAATATTTAAAGTTGAAATAAGACGTGTTGGATAAACATTAGATATCATTTCATGATACAGCAAAGTCTCTTTTGACTGTTTATAAAACATCATTTGTTTCTACAACTAAAATGTATAGCAACTGAAAATTGACGCTTACAAAAGAATCAAATATTTACCTTACCCTTCAGGCAGGAGTTTCTGTTTAGTTTTCAGGAATCAATAGAAAAATAGTAAACAATCAAAGTTTTATTGCCCAAAGCAGAAGTTTGTTGAATTAGCACAACACATAGGAACAGCTGTCAATGACACAAAACTTAGAGAACTTGAGGGGGAGAAGGAAGTATCAGCGGCTTGGCGGAAGAGCTACAACAATTAAAGGAGTTCAAAGGGCAAGACGGTAAACTCAATCTTTGTATTTAATCTCTTTTTTATATTATAGTCATAACAAAGAAGAAGTTGAAATACTTCGAGTAATTATGGTATTGCCGGATGTACGGGAACCTATTTAACCGGCGTAAGCGATAGGTGTTACTACAAGAAGTGGAAAATACTTTTGAATAGCAATGGTAAAAACATGATACCGGATAAAGAGAGGGCCTTGGTTTTTCAGGGAGGAGGATCTCTAGGTGCCTATGAAGCAGGAGCTTATAAGGCACTTTATGAATTTCTTTCTAAGTATGATGAAACAGAGGGAAAAGGGAAAAGATCAACCTTTGATATTATCGCGGGTACATCGATAGGTGCTATGAACGCTGCTGTCCTGACAAGCTACGTTGCAGAAAATGGAACATACGAAGGTTCAGCGGAAAAACTTATCGATTTCTGGAAATATTTGTCTGCGAACTCGATAATAGACGCTAATCCGTGGTTTAAACCCTGGTGGGATTACTTTCAGAATATTAATAGGCTCGCTGGATCATCAGAAGCAATCAGACGTTACTATTCAGCAAAGGAATTTGCTATATTCGGAGTGCCAAATGTATTTTCTCCCATTGCACCAATATTCGACTACAAGTTTTTTGATTTGTATAACACTTGGTTTCGATTTAGCAATGAGCCCTTAAAGAGAACCTTGGAAAAATTTGCTAAATTTCCTATAGCAACTAACCATGAGAAAAGTCAACCAAGGCTATTACTGTTATCGGTTGACGTAGCTGATGGTTTGCCAGTCACATTTGACAGTTACACTCAGGAAGATGGTTCGAGGAAGACAGAATATGGTAGATATATTAGGACGCAAGACAATAGTGAGATAGGTTTTGAGCATGTGATCAGATACGATCAGGGGATCACCTCAGATCATGTTATGGCAAGCGGATCCTACCCGGTAAATTTTGATTATGCTTCACTAGAAGTTGAAAGCTATGATCCTAATAAAAGTAAAGCCGTTATAAAAAGCGAAATTAGTAACGGGAGTAATATAAGTAAGAATCATGGCTCTTCTTCTAATAAACATTACAAGAAGGAGATACGATCCTTTTGGGACGGCGGATTGATGAGCAACACTCCTCTATCGCAACTTATATTATACCACAGGAAGTACTGGTACAAGGCTAGAGGACTGAAGGAAAAGGTTCCCTCTCTGGCCGTATGTATAGTCAACGTACATCCTTCAAAACAGGCACAAATTCCTACTGACCATGATGGCGTTGTAAATAGAAATAATGACATTACCTTCTCTGACCGCAGTCGGAAAGAAGAAGAAGTGTTACTGCTAATCTCTGATTACGTAGATCTCGTAAGAGACTTAATTAAGACCGCAAAAGACAATGGCGTTAAGGATAATGTTATCATTGGATTGTTAGACCAGCAAACCAAGTACCATGGCCAGCTCTTAAAACCTAGACGATACAGAGAAATTGTTGAAGGAAGTTTTGACATAGATAGGATCATAAGAATAGAGAGAAGAAATGATGAAAATACGATTTCTGACAAAACATTTGATTTCTCCTGTGGTACTATTAATAAGCTACTCAATGATGGTTATGAGGATACGCTCAATGTTCTAGACACTCTCAAGACCTAAGAATTTTCAGATTCGGTGGTTATTTTATTCATTCATGTAGTTGCTCATTATTTTTGCTACTAATGTCACGCGGGTCAATTACTACTAAGTGATAAATTTATCTGCGTAGTGGTATGTATTTGAGTTTCCTTCCATAGGGATATAGTACTTTTCTAGAAAAATAGAATATTACTATAGAAGAGTATAAATATCCCTGTACTAGAGGAGATAATATTGTCTTTAGAAAAAAGTCCGACGTGGGCTAGAGCCGCACAAATAGGTCTGGGTATTATCGTAGTTATATTATCAATTTATGCTCTTACAAATCCGGGAGCTGCGTTTGTTTCAATAGTATTCATTATTGGCATAATTTTACTTATTATAGGTATTGAAAAGATTATTGCTGGAATTTTCCTTCCTATCAGGGGTAAAGGGGCTTCTATAGGCCTCGGCATACTTGTGCTCATATTTGCAGGTCTTGTGATTGCATTTCCAGGATTTGCTACATGGATAATAACGATATTCATTGGCATTGCACTGCTCTTTGGTGGTGGTGCAAGTATAGCTCAGTCATTCTCTGGAAGGGAATCTGGGTGGAGGAAAGCATTCCTTCTTGGAGTAGGTGCATTGTTAATAATTATAGGAATCATAGTGCTTGTATCCCCAGTCTTTGGCGCACAATTTGCGGGATTTATTGTCGCAATAGCCCTCTTGATAGCAGGAATTCAGATGATCGTAGCGGGTGCCACAGGCAGGAAACTGCACTTAGGCACCGAGAGCCTACGTAAGTAAAGTAGGCAAGAGGCTATACAAATTTATCCTAATTTTTCAGATTAGGCCAAAAATAATGTTACTACAATGTATATCCTAAGGCAATGTAGTACTTCTTGATTATCTCATTTTGAAACAAAGAGAACAAACCTAAAGCGATGGCTATTCTCAAATTAGATGCATGTATCATGAAGCCAAGCGCAGAAAATTCAAATAAATGGACGACTTGCAGAAGTAAGAGGGGTACTATGATAATGTACAACCAAAATGAAGGTGAGGTTTAATAGAACACTGACAGTGGAAAAAATCCCAAGCCCCTTTACATGAACTTGATAAGATGACATCCTAACACACCATTTACTGCGACAAGGAATCTAAAAACGTATGATATAAAATACTAACCTCAGTGCACTATAGTAGCCTTTTAGCTTGAATGATTGAGCCCTCTTATCAAACGGATCAATTCATCTAACTCTTTGCTATCTAGACTTTCTACAATGTCAACCTTTTCTTTTATTATATTTTTTGTGTCTTGGATTATGCCGGCGCTCGACGGCTTTACTCTTCTTTCTACAAGTTTGGCCGTAATCAATGCGACCACGGTCCAAAGTATCCCAATAGCAGCAAACATTAGGACTCCCGCTATAATCCTTCCCAAGAAGGTAACAGGATAAAATTCGCCATAAGCAACGGTTGTTATGGTCTCAATAGCCCACCAAAACGCATCGTATAGATTATGTATGCTCGAATCAGGATGTGAAGATTCAGCTAGATATATGCCGAAAGCTCCAAAAACGATCGTTACTATCGCAAGTGATGATAGCAGAATTATTTCATTGCCTTTTATCATAAGTGCTAGGTTGTATAGTCTTACTAGCCTAAAGAGTGCAAGATATCTTAAAGTCCCAATCGTACCATATACAATAGACGTACTGTCTGCGGCCGCATAAAGAACCAGAGGTACCATTGCTGGAAACTCATACCAATGTGCAATGATGAATTTGAGTCTTGTATTCGATGATTTCAATCTTGATGCAAAATCTAAAGCTAATATAAGAGTAACAATCAAATCAAAGCCGTACATTGTCCATTTCTGTTCGAGACTCAATGGAAATAGGTACTCAGCAAAAACAATAATTATAGAGGCGACCGTCAGTACTGCAACACTGGTATTTATTGCAATCTTTCTTTGAACGG
>DASTUU010000424.1:0-4862 GCA_035759485.1 Nitrososphaeraceae archaeon | reverse complement strand
ATGAATCGTATCGAAAAATAACACGACTTGAGCTTAAATTTCTAAAGATACATGAGGATTATTTGTAGGCAAATTACAGGAAAGGTATTGCAAAGGCTTGTTGATGTAATGTGTTATTATAACTCAATCAGGTTAACCTGATTGACCCAGAATGCCCCCTAAATTTCTTCATCAAGATCCTCGAAGCTTTCTGCTTTAGATGTCTCGTGGAGCCGCATCATTACATTGTTAGTATATTCTCTTTTAGAAACAATTCCCTTGTCTGACAGCAATCCTACCAAGGTGTCAAGTTTGATGTTCAATTCTTCTACCTCATCCAGCTCCTTGCCTGTTATTATTCGACCTCCTTTCAGGTGGTCCTCAGAAGAACCTTCAGGCTCTCCCTTTCCTAGAGAATGATTTTTCAATGATTTTTCGACTTTAAATAATTAACAAAAAGTATCTGCTATTTATATGTATGAATGAAATATCGCCTAGCCTCTTAGCCTCAATTAGCCTTCAAACTAAAAGATCCTTCAGATAATCCCATGATGTGATTTGGTTCTGGTCTTTCCCCCTCTTACTAAATACGTATAACATAAAGGACATGATAGGTATTAATCTCATTCTTCATCCCCTCAAGCCACAAGCAAATTGCGATATGGTTAATTCTTTTTCCAGCTCCTGATGAGTCACTGTTATGGCTGTGAAAGAACAAGAGACAAACATAGTTAAATATTTAAAATCCTATATTAAGCTGTTGAATGACTTTGGGCTTTATTCTGACAAGTCTATAGCTGTTACTTTCGAAAGCCATCTGAACAGATTAGAAGAAGATATGAAGACATTATTATTAGACCTCCACAAGTTCATTAAGTCGTTTGGTCTGGATATTATAGAAGATATAAGGCCGCACAGAATAGCTTATGCCAAGTCTCTAACCTTTAGAATCTTCTTGGATATAAAGCCTGAAAATGATTGCCTAATAGTTTCAATAAGAAAAGGGAGGACACAACCTATGATTGTCCACACAATTAGAAATATGCAAGAGTCTGAATCCATTAAACCTCAAATAAAAGATGCGTACAACACAATTAAATAATAAGTGAAAATCGAACCTAGTTAAGAGAATATTAAAAAACTATGATTCCATATTTTTATTAGCAGAAAAGATAATGGAGAAATTAGTTACACATATAGGAATATCATAAAATGATTCTGGCAAAGCTCCAATATAGTAACAATAGATATGGTCGCAGGAGTTTCAATTTGTGGGCTCAATTATCATATTGTATTATTTTTTGATTGGTTTCTCGAAGATGTAAAACTTGGAACTCCAAGTTAATCTAGGTATAACTTATAGAAAAATCCCTCTAAATGTACAATATAAAAATAAAATGGAGAGGCATTGTGACATATGAGAGTAATAACAAAAATGGTTCAACTAAGATCGAGCATAGAAAACGACATTATTGATGTTACGGAGCAAATATCAGGTGCATTAAAAGAAAACGAATTACAAAATGGAATTATTACAGTTTTTATTGCAGGATCAACAGCAGCAGTGACCACTATTGAATATGAACCAGGGCTAAGGCATGATTTTCCAAAAATGCTGTCAAGGATAGCTCCTAAAGATATTCAATATCAACACGATGAAACTTGGCATGATGGAAACGGACATTCACATGTACGCGCATCCTTGATAGGGCCTAGCCTGACTGTTCCATTCTCAAATGGTGACCTGGTACTGGGCACATGGCAGCAAATTGTTGTGATAGAGATGGATACAAAACCGAGAAAACGGACTTTAACGTTACAAATATTGGGCGAATAATTGCTATTTAATAGTATTATAGCAATTGGGTCGATAACTGTACTGCAGCAATCATTACCATATTCCAGACACGATGCGAGAGCTCTCAAACCAACTTTTTACTATGCTCACATAAAGCTTATTGATTCATTTAGCCATCCGAAAGGATATATCTAAGGGTCTCTTTGTTTTTGTGTGTCTGGTTATAGATGTCCAAACTGTGATACTCCAAATTCTGTCAATCTTAACAAGATGTATAATGGGCGTTTGATGTTTGCCTGCATCCGATGTAACCTTTGCAGCGTTCTACCATACATGCCTAACCAAGACGAAGCATATTTAGAATTTCTAGTGAGGTACGATAATGGTCAACTTGCCAAGACGCTCGATTTGGAATCCTTGGTGGAACAAGAGAGACTTCTGCGCCCAATGTCAGAGATAAACTCTTTGTTGGTACAAAATAATGCCAACAATAATGAGTTGCTCAAATCCATATTAAGTTCAAAAAAGGATTATGTTGTTGATTTCAGAGTACTTAGTGAACCTGAACCAGAAGTTGGTGGTAAACTTGCAGATCTTCCGGTGGATCAAGGTATTATTGATGCTGCATCGTCAAAGAACATTGATAAGCTTTACAAATTTCAGGAGGATTCAATTAGGCAAATTTTATGTGGAAAAAATGTCGTTATTGTAGCACCAACGGCTTCTGGAAAGACGGAGGCATTCAGTATACCTATTATCCAAAAAATCTCTGAAGAGATTTCACATTTCTCATCGCTGAGGCCAAAAATTAGACGAAAGGGAAAAGTATTAGCTATATTTGTGTACCCTACGAAGGCATTAGGACGAGATCAATTGCCGAAGATAAAGCATTTCGCAGAACCTTTGGGGTTAAACGTTGGCATATTTGATGGAGATACTGCTAAGACCGACAGAGACAACATATTGAATGTGCTAGTTCCTGAGATAATTATTACAAATTTTGATATGATTCACTACCATTTATTCAATAGAACAAAATTTTCTCGCCTAATAAGAACAGTCAAATTTTTAGTTGTGGATGAAGCCCACAGTTATACTGGAGTCTTTGGAGCAAATATTCATCATATTATAAAAAGACTTGAAAGGATAACTGGTTTCACAGATAGTAAAAAACTTCAGATCGTTGCTGCTTCGGCCACTTTACCAAACGCAGAAGAATTCTGTAAGTCATTATTCGGAAGAGAAATGGATGTCATACGAGGGACAGGTCGCAAGGGCAAAATTAACCTTGTTCTATTGTTTCCGTCATTTCATTCACAGAGGTCCTTAATGCTAGACTTATTAAAGCAAACTAGTATAAGACATCACAAGACGATTGCATTTAACAAATCACACCTAGGTTCAGAACTATTGGCGTTTTATTCGTCTAAACAAGGAGTACACGTTAAAGTCCATAGAGCCGGTTTACTGCCACTGGAACGCAAGTCAGTCGAAGACTTATTTAGGAGCGGGAAACTAATGGCTATTTCCGCAACCCCTACCTTAGAGCTTGGTATAGATATTGGAGATGTAGATGTAATCATATCTGATATTGTTCCTATTAATAGGCTAATCCAACGACTTGGAAGAGCGGCAAGAAGCGGTCAGGAGGGGTACGCATTTCTTGCACTAGGTAATGATCCTATAAGTCAATACTACAAACAACATCCTAATGACTACTTAGAAGATCAGGAACTGGTATATACAGATCCTACTAATTCATTTGTAGAAGAATACCAAGTCCTTGCGATGGCTTGTGACAAGCCTATTTTGATAGTTGAGTCATCTTCCATGTGGAACAGTATTCAAAAGCTGATTTCAAACGATCTTCTCCATTTATCAAATGGAAAATTCGTACCTAATTATGTTAAAGCATTGGCTATCCTTAGAGACTTTAGTATTAGAGGAATAGGTGCAACGGTTAGCATTATCCATAATGGACGTCTGATTGGAGAACGCCAAATGCCACAAGCAATTGAAGAGCTTCATGATAGCGCAATATACTTTCTATCTGGGAAAAGATATCAGGTCTACAGATTACATCTGTACAACAAGAATCAAACAGAACAAAAAGTGGTACGACAAAATAATAGTGCGTCTTATGCCGAACTCAATCTTCTTCCAAGTGACTATCCATACTATACTAAAGCGATAGTGGATGAGTGGCCAACTATATTGGAAACTTATGATCAAAAACAAGCCTATGGTTTAGAAGTCCAATATTGTTCCCTGAAAATTCAAAAGAAAGTAATCGGATACTCTAACATTGAAATAGGTAAGGAGGTAATGCAAGGGACTAAAGTATTGTTTGAAAGTCCCATAGAATTTGAGTTTACTACAAAAGGACTGGTATTTAGAGTCCCCAAGCCGGAAAATATTTTGAATGTTGTCGACGATGAACAATATGTAGAAATGAGTGGTTATCATGCTTCGGAGCATGTCATAATAGAGGGAAGCACATTGGCAACTGGCGGAGCATCACAAGATCTAGGCGGTATATCACTGGGTTCCTCAGGGTTAATTTTTATCTACGATGGAAGCATAGGTGGAAATGGTGCCAGTAAAGCTTTATACGACAAATTTGATAAAGCGATACACAGAGCACTAAGAATAATATCAGAATGTCCATGCGAGAGTAATAGTGGCTGTCCTAGGTGCACATACTCTTATAGATGTGGAAATAACAATGAATATCTTCATAAGCATGCAGCTATTGAGACCCTGAATAGAATTGTAGAGGGCAAAAAAACGCGTGTAGGTAACACACTGATAATGGACAGACCACTTGTTTGACTGGGCATACTCGGTAAAATAATGGATATTGTACACCGTTAGATACAAGTCCATGGCTTATTTGCGGACTAGTATGAAAGGATACCTGAGTTAGCCTCATGAATATTTTCTGTTCATAGATGGAGCTGATATTCTCCGCAGGGAGGTGCTCACATATACCATCTCCAATTATTTGAAGTGGTTTAATTCAGGATAACTTTTTATTGTTCCTTCATGACACGTGTCCTAAAGCCCCTGACAAATGGTAACAGAT
>DASTUU010000423.1:0-3484 GCA_035759485.1 Nitrososphaeraceae archaeon | reverse complement strand
CAGGAAATGTAAATGCCAATTCATATTTATTCGAATTAACGGTCACCGATGATAATGGATTGAAAGGTACCAATACCTCTAAAGTTGTGGTAGAAAAAAGCGCTACTACCCGATAATCATTAGTTAGATTATCTTAACTGTAAGATCGACTCCTTTATTGATATTCCAACCTTTGAAAACCAAAAGATTGAATTACTCAGTAGATTTATTATCAGCTCTATTTGTGTAACTGATATCATATATCCTATGAAAATATATCTATTATGTCAGGAATCCGTATATGGGAAGATGGCGGTGGCAGCCATATATCAGTGGCATGATTATTTTCGTCTTCCCCTCCTTCCTCTTCCCCTCCTTCCTCTTTCCCTTCATACTGTGCTTGCTTGTTCTGCTGTTCCTCTGATAATGATTGCTGCTGTCTTGTTGGTGATAATTGTTGAGCCTGTGATGGCTGCGCCTCGACTTTTACTTCTGTCTTATCTTTGTCTTCAGCTCCTTCATCATCAATGACAGTTAATGTAAATTCAAAAGTAGTGTCTTCTTCTAATTCCGGAACGGCAAATGATGGTGTAGGTGTATTGACGCCATTTAAATTAATAGTTGTACTGGCCCCTGTTTGTTCCCAAGTATATGACACAATTTGACCTGTCGGATCTGGATCATGACTACGTCCACCATCTAAAGTAACCTGTTCACCTATAGCTGCTTCTTTATTACTTCCCGCATCAGCTATGGGTTTAGAATTACCTTTAACCTTTACTTTCATCTTACTATTATCTTCAGCTCCTTCATCATCAATGACAGTTAATGTAAATTCAAAAGTAGTGTCTTCTTGCACCGATGGAACGGCAAACCTGGCAACTGGTTGATTAGAATCCTGTAAATATCTATTTCCATTGCCATCATCTTCATTATCTCCATCATTGTTCACCCCCCAAAAATATGAGATGATCTTGCCAGTGGGATCTGGATCATGACTATTTGTACCATCAAGGATAACCTCTTCTCCTCTTATTGCCTGTATATCACTACCAGCATTGGCTACTGGCTTGGTGTTGGCTATAGCATCTACATTTATAATGTCCGTACTTGTTTCCCCGTAGCCATCCTCTACAGTGAGCTCAAAACTAAATGTTGTATCCTCAATGAGGTCATCCGGTACCTTGAACTGAGCAACTGCATCATCAGGATTTATAATGTCCATACCATTTACAAATCCACCAGTTTGCTTCCAGAAATAGGTTAATGGATCACCATTTGGATCGCTACTTGTGTCACCATCTAAGGTAACTTCTTCTCCTTCTTTTACTTCTTTGTTTTCTGCATGAGCTACTGCAACTGGGGGCCGATTTATACCTATTAGGTTTAAAGTGGCATATGCTGCAGTAGTATCGGCTACAGCGGTAGTGGTAGTTTTATTATTAATAAATATCTTAGATTCCTGGGCGAAAGCCTTTTGGTCAATATTACTACAGGATAGCATGGCTGTTATATTGTTGGTATTTCCTGGGGTAATGGTGGAATACTTATCGTTATCCTCGTAACTAAACTTCCATACGGAATAATCTCCACTTCCTGTCAATCCTGCCGCAGTCACCTTTTGGTATGGAAGATCATTTTTTTGGCATACACTTTACAGTCCTTATAGAAGTCATCTATTGATGTTCCAAATAAAGCAATTTTGCTGCCAGATAGTACTTCCTGATCTGTGGCAGGAGATGTGATATTTAGCATAGTTGCATTGAATGAAATACTGGTAGGAGAAGCGGAACCGCTAGTAATAATCGTATTTGTACGATTTCTCTTCTGTTCTAATTGTGAAAGAGGAGCAATAGTGTCTGACGATGACGGTGATGATGAGGATGATGATAATGATGGCATTGTAGTTATAGTTGAGGGAATTCCGGTAACATTTACGCTATACCATTTAGTTAAATTAGGAGAACATTCCAGTTTGGAAGTTATTTTGTTGTTTGGGCCTTCTTTGATAGAAGCGTAGCTAGAATTGAGTAAAAAATTCCATGATGAGTAATCATTAGTTCCAGCTGGACCAGTTCCTACAGCTGGTTGATATGGCTTGACATTATTTACAATAACTGATACCTTACATTCGGTGTTAGCATCACCGGTAGAAGTGCCAGAGACTATCAGGTTATTGTTGACGTTATTAGATGTCGCGGTAGTAGAGATAAGAGTAGAAGTGGCGGTAGTAATAAGAACCTCCTGACCTTTAACAGGAGATATAATTTTTACCCCAATGGCTTCGGGTGCAGATACCTGAGCAGATACCGGTAGAAAAAAGGTAAAAGCACTGACGGCTAATAGCAATAATACTATCGGTGGACTATATAATAACAAATTACACTAGAGTATCGGATGGTTTTTTCACACAAATCTTTTTATCATAATTTTGAGATAATAATATTTTATCACATAATTTTAGAATAAAAATATAGTTTGATCTTATAGTTTGAAAAACCATAATCTATACAACAGTATAAATCTATAGTGGAGTCCACCTATAAACCAACAATTGTAGTCGGGGCTATTTGTAGTCAATCAATGCTAATCAAAAACCAAAAAAGTATAGCAATTAAAAGAAGGAAAATATAAAATAGAAACGTTGCAGTTCTATACCTATGTTCTAAATAAATATTGGTTCTGGTGCCGCTTTTTTTGACTAACTTCTGGATCCATTTATCTTATGGACAGCAACAAGAAGCGGAAAAGCATCAACAATATTTCTTTATTAACAAATGGAACGTGAGAGAAGGGCGGACAGCCAGCCGAAGGCATGACACAGTATTGACATTGACTCTAAATAGGAGCTACGCATACATGCTGATTCTGAAACAATCGCATACAAACGTTACCGTTGATGTGGTTTAGTCGTAAACCAGAAGACATAGTAGTCGATTTAAAAACAGCTAATGTGTATACAATAGACATGGAAAACTCACTTATACATGTTTTTGGCATCGCTGGTCACGAGCTGTCATCAGAGTTAGTAAGACAATAAAAGGGAGTATAGGAAATAATAGAAAATACCCAGCGTTCTTCGGACTCTTCTAGCGTAAACCATTGTAAGAACTACAACTTATTAACAAGAGTACGGTAGTAATTGACAATGAGGATAACAACTACAATAACTGCTATGGTAAGCACAATGCTACTGATGACATCGCTTTCGTTATTATATGTACCATCTTTTTCTGGTGAGTTAGCCCAAGGTCAAGTAGGACAACAACAGGCAGGAAATGTACCTCCAATAGCAAATACGAGTCCAGATCAAAGGGTTAATGAAGCAGATCTTGTTACTCTAAATGGCTCTGGCAGTTTTGATCCAGACGGAAAAATAGTATCTTATACATGGGGTATTGAAGACTCAGATGACGAAGCACCACCAGTTTCACTAAATGGACAGAACACATCCATTGCTACGTTTACTGCTCCAATGGTCGCAGGAAATGTAAATGCCAATTCA
>DASTUU010000422.1:0-1082 GCA_035759485.1 Nitrososphaeraceae archaeon | reverse complement strand
TGTAACAAACATAATCGCAGCTGCTGCACCCATTATCAAAATAGTAGTCAATCCCAAGAGGTTAGATATTTTTCCATTGGTCCTGCCTTGCAATATTTCCTTGTCGTTTGCAATCTTTATAATAGCAACAAGAATAGGCACCGCAATAACTCCATTTATAACGGCTGCATATACCAGAGCTTGTATTGGGTCTAGGCTTATGAGGTTAATAGATAGTCCAGCCACAGTGGATAGGGCTATCACAAGATAAAATGCCCGGGCGTCCTTGAATTTCTTGCCCAAACCTTCTTTCCAGCCAAACCCCTCTGCTAAAGCGTATCCGGCGGATCCTGCTAGAACAGGTATCGCTAATAGCCCTGTACCTATTATTCCTAATGCAAATACTGCTTCAGATATCTGTCCTGCGTTTGGAAATGATTTTACAAGTGGTTCTAATGCTTTTGCAGCTTCATCTGCACTATCTATATTTGTGACACCATTTCCATAAAGGCTTCCGGCAGTAGTCAACATTATGGCCCACATAATGAAATGAGAAAATGCTATACCTATTGCGATGTCAAATCTCATTAGCTTGACTTCTTTTTCAACAATCTTTGGCTTTCTATTATTATTTTTCTCGCTACCAATCTCTTTTATTTTATGTTTAGCAACATCTTCTTCAGCCTCTTCTGAAGCCTGCCAGAAAAACAAGTAAGGAGATATTGATGTCCCAAATATAGCAACGAACATCATTGCAAACTCAGGTGTAAACTCTATGTGCGGTAATATGCTTGCAACCAGAATTTGACTCCAGTCACCACCCACAATTATTGCAGTAATGACATATGCAAATAGGGACAGTGTCAGATACTTTAGAAATTTCACGTATATCCTGTAGGGGATTAGAATTTGGGCTAAAATTATAAACGCTGCAACAGAAAGAGTAGTTACAAAAATCGGCATTTGTGGGACTAATAACTGAACTGAAGCTGACATGGCGCCAATATCGGCACCAATATTGATGGTATTTGCAATAAATAAAAGTCCTATTAGTGGAAAAGCAACATTTCTTGAATACTTCTTCTTTATGACAGCGGCTAAAC
>DASTUU010000421.1:0-2596 GCA_035759485.1 Nitrososphaeraceae archaeon | reverse complement strand
GAAAGAAATGCGACTTCGCCTCTTTTCGGCCTAAGCATTCTCTCATGACCTTGAAATGCGCAATCTAGCCTATTATCTGCGTTGAACATTCCGATACAATTGGGCCCTATGATTCTCACTTTTAATTCTGCCGAAAGTCTTTTTATTTCATTTTCAATGGCTGCGCGCTCCCCTCCCAGCTCTTTGCCTCCACCGGATATGACTACCATATTATGGATATTTTTTTTCCCACAGCTTCTAAGTAGATCAGGAACAAATTTCAAGTCAACTGTGACTACTACAACGTCAACAGGCTCTTCAATTTCGTCTAGGTTTTTGAATGCCTTAATGCCCATAATTTCCTTGTATCCCTTCGCATTCACCGGAAATACCTTTCCTTTGTAATCGTATTTTGCTAGGCTTTGTAAGACCGAGTTTCCGACTTTTCCTGCTTCAGGTGATGCGCCTATGAGTGCAATGGACTTGGCATTGAAGAATAGATCCATATGACTTGAATCAGGTTGAGCCTTTGATATTACCCCAAAGTCTGGTTTTTCTCGTAAGAGTATCTTGGCGTCTACCACAAAGTAGTCATTTGGATAAAGTATTATGGGATTAAAGTCAACAGATTCATAGTAAGGCGCGGCATCTAATCCTAACTGGCCTATCTTTATTAGCATATCAGATAGCATAGAAGTGTCAATGGGTTGAGAGCCTCTAAAGCCTTTGAGAATACTTTTTCCTTTGAGATCCTCAATCATCTCCTTAACATCTTCTGGTGTTATGGGGAGAATCCGAAATGACACGTCCTTGAATATTTCAGTATAAATTCCACCTAGCCCAAACATAATGACAGGTCCAAACTGTGGGTCGTTTTGTAAGCCGACGATAACTTCTAATCCTGGGTCAACCATTTTTTCTAAGATAACCCCCTTAGTGTGATATTTAGATGACAACCTCTCATGCATATCGTTAACCGCTTCAAGTACTTCCTGCTCTGTTTTCAGACCGATTCTAACCCCTTTGACGTCAGTCTTGTGTAAAATGTCTGGGGATACGATCTTTGCAACTATGGGAAAGCCCAATTGCTTTGCTTTATCCTGTGCCTCCTGGCCATTTCTGACTAGAGCATATGGAGGTACTTTGATTCCATATTCGGTCAGAATTGCCTTTGCAGATTCTTCGGTTATGACATTGGTATTATTTTTCTTAGCCTCGTCGTACATCTTTCCGACTTTACCTGTTTGAGCCATAAGGGTATCAAAAAAGTTTGTTTGCCTTCTAATTAACTTTACGTAGTTGTTTTTGTCTGAATTATTTGCTCCTGACTTAATTTAACCCGATAACGAGAATTTTCCTTTTAAGCGAAATGATAACCTTCTGTTCCTGCTATCAAACTACAAGTTCTGGCCAAAAATTATCAAAAGAGGCACTACTTAGCTCTCTTGTGGCAAAGCCGAGAAGATTGCAATATCCGATTATGTTGATGGGTATTAGATCATAGCCCTATCGAAGCCAGTCACATTTAGTTCCTATTTATGCGCAACGATAATTACCGCGGCACCCATCAATCCCGTTTTAAACTTGACTTTTGAAAATCGTTTGCTTAGCAATAAATGTAGCTCAGAATTTCTAGGCCATTTCTTATATGTCCCATGTATGGTCTTAAATTTTAACCCGCCCTGACCTGCCACAAAAAAAGCTATAATGGGCAGGACGTACTTTAAATAAAAGGAAACAAAGGATCTCAGAAACCTGTTGTCGGGTTTTCCTAGGTCAACAACAACTAATAATCCTCCTTTCTTAAGCACACGATATATCTCTGCTATCGCCGATTCAAGTTCTATCGCATCACGCAATGAGTAACCACACAATACTGCATCAAATATCCGCTCCCTGAAAGGCATATACTCAAAAACCCCAGACGACAAATATTGGTTTGATAAATATGACAAGAAACTTCTAGTTCCTGAAAGCATCATCAACAGCGGATCGTATAGAATAATCTCTAAGTGTCGGTTTGTCACCTCAGAGGCAATTCTAGACATGTTTCCAAAACCAGAGCCGGCATCAAGAATTGTGTTTCCTGGATGAACATGCCCTTTAATTCCCTCCCATCGATATTTATCAGCCTTTCCCATAGAGATTGCCGTATTCACTCTGTCATAAACAGGAATAACAGAACGAAGAACTCCAGCCACCTCCTTCCAATATTGATATCCCAAGCCGAACAAACTGGCTAAATCACTACTATTTACCGGAATCTATTATGAATTTTCTATCCATGTATAATCTTACTCTATCTAGTAATGAGTTTCATTTGAGTGTAATATGTAATATGCTGTGACTCAGAGCGGAATATGCGTTCCTATGTGTTCTTTTTGTCTTTACATTCTACTCTACAGATGTAGAAGATGGCAAATATATCATGATGCGAGGAGCCGAAGATCCTATGTAACGTATTTGAGGGCCATAGCGATTAATATCGCTTAATGAAAATTCCACAGGGGAAGAATACAATCAATCAGTATGATATCCCTTTTCCAATAGCTAGAATTTCGTGCTGGATTTATAGATTATCTTTGCTCTAGTACATTTATCCCTGGCATTTCGTCAC
>DASTUU010000420.1:0-6227 GCA_035759485.1 Nitrososphaeraceae archaeon | reverse complement strand
AGATGAATTTTATAAAGGGGGGAATTGAGATGGCTGGCTTAGGTACTGGAATTGCACTTGTTGGTTACGGTATAGGAGCCGAACTAGCTCGAGTAGGAATAGTCAATGTACAATGATGCTTCTTCTTTTTTATTAGATTTTGACAATTATTATGTTATTGCCCAAGGCGCAACAGATTTTAAAGAAAATGAAACAAAACCAAAATTATATCTTAGAATATTTGAAGTAAAAGCAAAATCAAAACGTGTATCTGCTGGACAAAGGTTGGGTACTAAATAAATAAGACTCTATATAATCCCTAATCATATTTTTTTGGCAGGACTGTTACTGTAATAGGAGCGCAGGTGTATTTATTTTGCTTATTATCTTTCTAGCTTCGCTAAATGGAGACCTTAGCCAAGAGTCTAGATGTGAAGTTGTCATGACTACCAAATCATAATGTGTTTCTTCACACGCCTTTACTACTTGATCGGCTGCACGTCCCGTCATCCGCTCGCGAATTTATGCAATCCTTAATTCAGTAATTGTGGAATCTGACCTATAGTAATGCCTGGCAAAAATTGATTTCGAAGACTACCTTGGAGTAATCAATAAACTCAGGTTCCAAGGCTAGTATTTTCATGGTCGAGTCAGTTCGACTGCTAGCATACACAAGAGGTCAAAAACTCATTATATAATATGAAAGCTATTATTCTGTACCCAAGCGATGCTGTTCGACCTTGTAATTAGCATATTTGTCAAGGTTTCTGCTAGTATTTTCAAGTGGCTAGACCAAAATATGCTGGTTTATATTTTGACTACTGCAAAAAATTTTGAGTATGTAATAGTATTTTGCTGTGCAATGCTTTTTTTATTGATTACCATATTTGTTACATTAAGACAAGCAAGGAAGCTACCTACATCGTATATTGTGGAAGTGGTAGACGTATATGGACAAAAGGCTACACCTGATGGCCTAAGACTTGTTTTTAAGACTTATGAGGCAGCTGAAAGTTATGCTCGATTCTATCGGGATATTTATAGAGACCAGTACAGGTTTCGCGTAGTTGGAGTTAAGGATTAAGAGGTTTATAACTTGTTTTGGTCACATGATCGATTTAAAAGTCTTTATAGCTGTTACGCGTAATATATTGTGTCCGACTAGGAAATAGCAAACCACGACCTCACAACTAATGGACTGTTGTGTAGGTAAAGACTTACACCCCCCACTTGTTGTGATGTTTACCTATTCAAGATTAGTAGGTCAAACTGCCAGCTGAAAGAGAATAGCAGTGAGCACCAACCTAGGATAGGAATGACTACCAAGGTCGAGATTCTCCGGAGCCTACTGAAGAATCCTTGAACATAGTCACGTTGATTCGCTATACTGGCCGGAAATAGTTTCTAGTTTTTTGTTGTGTAGTTTTTTGTTATGTTTATGTCCCACTTCGAGTCTAATTTGTTGGGCCTCGTTTCGTGATGTGATAATTGCGGGAATCAATATTTCAAGTGTAGTCATAAGAAATCAAGTAATTATTTTCAAATGACTGTGATAAAAACTACTGCAGGCGTTAAAGTTTACGTTGTTTGACTAAATCTTTTATATAAATGCCATTGTAATCTGAGGCTGATTTGAAACAATTTCAATTACAGAGATGCTAGTTGCAATAACTAAGAAAACGGCAATTATTATAGAGTGTGATGAATTAACTATAGAGTTTCTCCTTACTACTCATTGAAAATCCCGTATACCCCCTATTGTATACATGGATTTATGCATGTATTACAACTTGGAGGGTTGCCTAAATCAGTTTAACAGGCTGTGTATGAGAGGGCGCTGGTTAGTAGATCTTTGGCATAGCTAGTTATTGTTTAAGCATCCTGCTAAATGCTTCCCCTTGTCCCTCGTAGTCTTTAGTGACCTGTTTTACCTCGTCCTTTTCTGATATACTTTGTATATACCTTTTTCCAACATCAGTTATATGGTAGCGTATATACTTTCCACGTTTTTCTCTTCTCACTAGACCAAGCTCGTTCAGTCTACTGAACAAACCTGATCTCATAGTGTTGACAACTGTGTCACTCCATTCCGAACCCTTGTGATAATGTAAATAATATCCCTTTAGAGCAGCGTTCAGCTCATTCCTTGTCTTTTTACCATTTTCTACTGTCTTTAGAGCGATAGTCATATGTTCAAACTCTGCGGGTAAATTATCTGCTATATGGTTAAGCAGAAAATCGATCTCATCACTAGAGAGTGACTCTGGCTTATCCAGATCGATAGCTGGATTCTGCAAGAGGGCAAATTGGCTTCCAAAGTTCGTCAGACCTATCCTCGCAATCCCCTTTCCATCAGATATCACGTTTATTAATTTCAATTCAGGCATCATTCCTAACAAAGTCATATCACTAGTTCTGAGATGGAGCATATACTGGTTCACAAAGCGATTGACGCTTTTTTCATCATTAGTAGGAAAAGTTGCTGAAAGGAGTTCACCAAAAGATCTTCTGTCCATTCTATCCAGTTTTGCAAGTTGATGTCTGAGTGGTAGTGCGACATTGGTTACATTTTCTGTAAAGTCTCGTAGCTCGGGAAAATGTTCTGTGTACATGTTCAAGAGCACCCTTACACCAACTTTTACTGGCAAGAATCTATAGTACTGTCCCCAAAGAATGCTGTTTGCATTCTCAGGTAATGGAAGGTGCGAAAGTTTAGGCTTCGGGCTGGGCATTCTAAGTAAATTCTCATTGGCTGTTAATGCTGCTTCGAGAGCTTCATTTCCAGGAGGTACAGCCTTATTTAGTTGACTTATCTGCAAATCTAGTGCATTAGTAAGTCCCTTACCTGTGATATCGCCAGTCTCCCATGCAACCTGATTTTCGAGTGCAACGGTCGCAAAATGGTGAAAATTACGAAAGCCCTTCGCCCTAATAATTCCCTCTATTTTTAGCTCCAATTGTGGGTCAATATCAAGAATTCGTCTCAATTTCTTATTGAATATATATCGCGTAGGATAAAAGTGTTGCTGCACCTTATCTAGGATGTCCCATATTATACGTAGGATAATATAGTCTTATATACTCTACTATCGTATATAAGATATGGCAACAAGAAAAGACGCAAAAGAAGAAACATCAACAACAACACAACTACAACAAGAACAACAACAAGCTGTCTATAAAACGTTAGATAAAGCAAGAGACGAAATAAGAAGGTCAGTGAATGAATCAAGGAAAGAAATTCCACGGGTCACAGAAGCTGTCAGTGAATATCAACAGTTGACAACAGATGCTGCAAGAGACATAGCGGACACTTACATAGAATCACAAAAGGAGATAATAAACTCAGTTCAATCAGCCTGGAGTCCATTAGTAGAGAACTTTGATAGAGCAAATTGGAACACAGTTTTCTCGCCAGGAAGAGTTTCTGAAATCTACGCATATATAGTGAGTAGTTATGCAGATAGTTTAGTCACTGCGACGAAACTAGCAAACAACGTGATGTTTGCAAATATGGAAACCTTCAGAACCTCCCTGGAACAAGTAAAAAACAGCTTGAAAGACTTGTCTAAAATAGGAGTCAACGCTGCAAAAACATTTGAGCATATATCAGCAGAAACTGTAAGACTAGGAAACACAGGTCGAGCTCAATAGAAGTAGGGAAAGAATAAGAGGCAATCGCATGATGCTAGGTGACATGATTAGGCGGATATACTCATATATTAAGTGGAAAGTGGAGGCGAAAAAATAACCAATGTCTACATTAAAAGGATTGAGTATGGGTATAGGGCTTAGCTTCATTGCAGTAGTCGCATTTATGGCTATTGCGATTATAACAGGTTAGCATAAGTATAGTCGACAGATTATTGTAGCTGCTCAGTACCGACAACCTCAATAGTTTGGGAAACTATCTTGTACCTTCTTTTACTGTCTAATATTACATATGTCAGAATTAGAAAAAGAAGAAACTATACCTGAGGAAGAAGAAAAATAAAGACACTGAAAGACACCGTTGGTAGTTGTCTGGTCGTTTTCTTCTATCGTTTCTTCGGTTTGTGGTTGGGTCCTTGCAGTCCGGGTTTGTGTGAGCTCGGCCAGATTGCAGGACTTTTTGTCTACCTTCTTTTGTATTTTCGAAACTCCCACAAAAATCATGTTAGCTACTTAGCTTTTTTCTTAATTAGACCTTGATTGGATTATTTGCTGTTGTCTCCAATGATCCCATAAATACGATCTAGAACAAATAATCATACGTCTTCCAGAAAGGTGAAATGTGACAAGTGTGGCATTATAGTCGATGGGCGAAGAGAACTGAAGAAACACAAAAAGGAATACCACTCTTACTGATTTAGTAGGCACCTCATATCAAGTCTGCGGTGTTAAATAGTCGTGATGCGAGCTATATGTATGGCTAGAATAGAGCATCCTGAACGATATGGCTAGTGGCTGAATGAACTTGATTCTCTTGGTATCAGTACACTGCAGAAAAATGGAATAAACAACAACAGAAGAGAAGCTAGTGATTTGACGGATGCTGTGAAGCAGACACTCTATGAAGAGTACTTGGCAGCTTATAACGAAAAATAACCCTTATCTGGCCTCAATCTAGCGGCAAGACCACGTCTAGGTCAAATGGAACCGCTATTTATTATCGTCTTTCAGAAGCGTATTTCTGACCTATCTCGAATGCTTTTGTTATTGCCCTCTTGAACTGACCCAAATATTCTGAAGAGAAGCTTTGATCTCTCTTATTGATCATTGCCTGTGATAGCCAGCCACACCACAGCGAGTTTATGAGAGCATTTGCCAGGACAATATGAGTCATGTCGTATCTAGATCCAAATGGCATGTCCTTAGATAGTTGGTTTACAAGTCTGTCAAAAATGTCACCTGTAATCTTTACATCTTTAACCCTTTTTTCTGATATCTTTCTTTCTGCAAAGTCGACTATTTCTTGTTTACGCGAGTTCATGTAATATTCAATATTGAGTATCATTAGATCTGTATTCTGAAAAATCATATAAAAATAAGAGTATGCACAATCAAAATGTTCTGATGATTTATAGAGTCTTAAGTAGACAAATCACGAGGCTAAAAAACGACGATCCATAAATACGATTTTAACAAAGGCGAAATGTGATTTTAAGCAACTAGCAGGTGGGATGCGACAAGTGTGGCATGATAATCGACGGACGAAGGAACCTAAGGAAACATAAACAGAAATACCACTCCTAACTGATATACTATCTATGCTCCGATCTGTTATATAGTAGGGAAATCATCTGTATGTATGGCTGGAAAAGAACATCCCGAAAGATATAGCTGGTGGTTGAACGAACTAGAATCTCTTGGTGTTGACACACTGGAGAAAAATGGACTAAATAACCACAAAGAGGCTAGTGATTTGACGGAAGCTGTTAAACAACAACTGCATGAAGATTATCTTCAAGCTTATAGTAAAAGTAATCGATAATCAAGAAACTGCCGCTTTTATGCTTTTATGATGGCCCCTAGAATATAGATTAATACTAATGGGACCATATTTGGTATATGTCATCTAACTCCCAGTCTGTTAATCCAGTTAAAGACCTACTAGATCGGATTGTGGAGCTCGAGCGCATATTAGAAGACCTTGAACCTAACATTCGCGATAAGCGGGTACGCAGTCGATATGAGAATGTTAGGACCAAGCTTGATGACACAAAATCAGCTATACGGGCCCTTGGCAGTGTCTTAGATAGATACAGTAGCGCCAGCTAGGCTATACAATATTATAATGGAACTGCTGCCCCAAAGGATTTTGGTAGTACGGTACGATCTTCATACTGGGAAAACACAAAAGAGATACTAGAGAGGATAAACTGAAACACTACTCTCATCGACAAGAATATCCTAATGAGATCATCTTTTACCTTTACTTCTATTTTCTTTTTCCTTCAATGTTACTAGCCTCTTTTCCGATCCAAGCCTTTGGTACCACTACATGACCACTATTACCTGATGGAGTTACACACTTTCAACTTGTATTATCGTAGGGCCTAGTTTCCTACAGTTTTTGAACAAATTATTTCAAATTCAAATAACAACAGGCGATATCATACAATTCCAGTCTGGAAATAACAGTAAATACTACATGCTATCAGCAACAGGAACGTGGGATGAGATAATTAAACTGCAATAAGCACATTTGTGGTCTATTTTGTCTTAAATGAAAACACAAGCATTTATGATTTGTTGCGATTATCAAA
>DASTUU010000419.1:0-11266 GCA_035759485.1 Nitrososphaeraceae archaeon | reverse complement strand
AGAAAAAGACACATGCATTTGCTTAAAGAAGCATTAGAAAAAGAGATTCATGGATGAGTTGTTGTTATCGGCTGCCAGTTCCAATGTACAGATAGGATATCAGGCAGATAGTATACCTTTCTATTAAACTTATTTTATTTTATTATCTTATTTTTTCTATTCTTCTATATTCTTTTCTTTACCGAGGATAAGGACGTCATGTGTCGGTGTCTAGTCTGACGAACCATCTACGAAGATAACAGATTGGACTTCGTAATGCAAGACATCTGTTCTTATCTTCAGTATCAATTATTGCGTGGATGCCTGTGTGCAGACTTAGTGCTACATTCGTTCTAGACACTTACAAGTGGACAGAATGGATTCTGGGGTCTGCCGAACACTACTGCAATTTGGGCATATACATTTGTAGGTGCTTGTCTATGATTGCTTCCAGTATTTGGGCGCAGCTGCTATATTAGAAATGCTATTACTATCTCGTTCGATAGCACAATCAAAATCTGGCTCTTACTGAATTTTTGGCCCTATATATCAAAAACTCTAGCAGGAGCCTTCTGTATGACCAGACCGTTTAAATATTAGGCGCCCCTAATTAGGGCCACCTAATTAATGGCGAAAAATAACCTCCTTAGCTTAAGTGATAGTCAAATTGCATTACCAATACTACAGGACATAATCGATGAGTCTGCTCTCAAAATAATTTCATCGATTATTGACATCGAGAAAAATGTGTTTCAAATATGTTACGAAAATAAATTGCCTCTCAGCTCTACCTATAAAAAAGTAAGAAAATTGCATAATGACGGTCTAGTCTCAGTCGGAAAAATTGACATAGATGACAGGGGAAGAAAAGTTGTCTTCTATAGGAGCAAAATAAAGTCTCTAGATTTTAACTTAAAAAAGGACGGTATACTATTGCAATTTGACAGAAATGACGAGGAGCATTTCAAATAGATGACAAGTAGAAGTCAACCCCAAATAAATGATATTGTTAGCCTATAAGATCTCAAAGTAGGAGAACAATTAGAATTAAGGAAAAATCCAGAATTATAGTCATACAGAACGGCATATAGAACGATAGGTTATATCAGAATTGTAACAAACCAGATGGAGTCAACTTTTATTATCTCTGGTCATTCATATATTGAGCTAAGAGGCTTAATAGAATACAAAGACCGAATAGAGTCTGTGAAAGACAAGAAAAGTGTCTTTTATTGCTCTTCATTAGTTGTTATTGTAAACGTCGTTTTATTTGTTAATCTTGAAGCGACCGGAACGAGTAGTCAGCAACCTTCAGCAGTATCCAATCTGAATGTTAGTAGTACAACCCCGGATATGATAGATGAGACTGTGAACGGAATGGCTACCAAAAATATAGATAAACTCATGAGCGAAACCATCATTCCGGCTCTTACCAATTCTTCTTCATCCAGAATAATAATAACTGGCAATAACCAAACTGCAGGAGGAACTTCACTCAGTCTAGGGACTAGTTCAGACACATTTTCGAATAATCAAAACCAGAAAAACGCACGAGTGCAAAACGGACCTATACTGACAAATGTCGATGGAAGCGCAGCAAATAACGCACGAGCCATAGCTGATAACGGAACTATTCTGCTTCAGTTTCAAAACCCCACAGATATTGACATTGTCAATAGATTAGAAAGGATTGAAACAATAATTCAAAAATATATAATGAGAAATGATGCAAATACTACTGCCAAATCCATCCAAGAATCCAATAACCGAATCTTAAATGAATTGTCAGGGATCAAATCATCGATAAGTGGATCGTCTGTTTTGCCTGCGGTTACTGCCAAATCCATCCAAGAATCCAATAACCGCATCTTAAATGAATTGTCAGAGATCAAATCATCGATAAGTGGATCGATTTCTTCCAATCTTTTTTCTGCAATTATTAGCGGTGCACTCGTAGCGGCCATTGTCTCAGCCGTAGCTTTTTTTGTATTGTTGAGGGTATATAGTAACGGCGGAATAAAGCTTAGCGAATTAAAACTTAAAAGAAGAAACAGCTCAAATTACACCTAAACGTGACCTGTTAGAATTTCTTGTTAGATTGGTATAATGGTATAACCTATAAATAACTACCTAGATAGATAATGAGTAGGGATCTCTTCTTATCCAACGCAGAACCGGTATTCCGTTTAATTCGCCCAATAAATGCTCGATATAGACAAAAGTCCGTCTCAGTAGGTACTAAGTAACTATATCCCTCCCAAGGTACGTTATTATCTGAGTATAGTAAACAATTTCAAACTTAGGCAAACAGAAAATAAATTATTTATATTCATGGCCATATTGTGGTCAAGCAGTTCATATCTCCATTAATGCCGAGTCAACTTTTATCTTTATAGTACTTTAATACAAGGAAAACGTAGCCTTTAATAATAAGACATAAGACTATTCCATGCTTGATGAATGTAAGCAAGATGTTCCCTCTATTAATTACCTCTATAGTGATCTTTTTTGCAGTAAATATCTTGACATTTTCTAGCCCAAATGTTAAAACAGTGTACGCACAAGCGAACATTAATGATCCTAGTTTAAAAGCAGAACTTATTACCGAAGGCTTATCTTTCCCTACTAGTATGGCATTCGTAGGTGATAACAATATCTTAGTTTTAGAGAAGGATGGAGCGGTTAGACTTATATCAAACGGTGCCATGCAAGATGCATCAGTATTACAAGTCCCTGTCGATAGTAAGAATGAGAGAGGTTTACTTGGTATTGCGATTTCTGGCGGTGGGAATAATGCTACATCTCCGCCACCAACTAGCGACCAGCCTGCAACAGTTTTTCTCTACTATACAGAACAAGGAGAAGAGGAATTAAGAAATAGGGTATACAAATATCAATGGAATGGGCAATCACTTGTTAATCCGACACTGCTTTTAGACCTTCCTGCAGGACCTGGCACCAATCATCAGGGTGGCAAAATGGTGACAGGACCAGATGGTTATCTTTATGTGGTGGTTGGCGAAATGCAAAGAGAAGGTCAACTTCAGAATATCCAGAGTGGAGATGCTCCTGATGATACCGGAGTAATATTTAGGATAAATACAGGAGATGGATCGGCCGCTCCAGACAACCCGTTTAAAGGCGATGTGATAAACCGGTACTACGCATACGGTGTAAGAAACAGCTTTGGCCTCTCTTTTGATCCTATAACAGGAGTATTATGGGACGCGGAAAATGGGGAGGACAGCTATGATGAGATTAACATAGTAGACCCAGGATTTAATAGCGGTTGGAAGGCTGTCATGGGTCCAATATCTAGTGCTGGAGTCTCAGAAGATAGCTTAGTGCAGCTTAGCGGATCCAAGTATTATGATCCTGTGTTTAGCTGGGCTGATTCTTTAGGAATTACAGATATAGAATTTCTTAATTCGAATAAGCTTGGGCAAAAATACGCAAATAATGTTTTTGTGGGAGATATAACACAGGGAAACTTACATTTCTTTGAAGTCAACCAAAACAGAAATGGCCTGCAGTTTAATACTCAAAGTCAACCAGGTCTTTCTGATCTCGTAGCAGGTACGGATGAGGAGTCTTCTTCCGTAGTTCTGGGGACAGGATTTATTGGCATAACTGATATAGAGACAGGTCCAGATGGCTTTCTATACATTCTCACACACAGCAGAGAGACCGGCGAGGGAAATCTCTACAAAATAAGTTCTGCCGAACAATAACTAGTTGGTGTTATGTAAGCCCCTGGTCAAAAAAATGGGCCTAGAGATTACAATCTTCCACCTTTCATAATATCATTGCGTTAGCTACCAAAAAATTAATCATTTTCTGGACCTATGAAATTTTTTAGGATATCACTTCCAGCAAGAGCAACTAAATCTTTCTGGAGATTAAAATCTTTCATAGATAATCCATCTGGACGGAAGTCCTAACAACGACCCAAATGAGCTGTCTGCACCTTCCTTGGACCTGTATTATCGCTTCAAAGAACTTGATGAGGGATCGGCACTTAGTTAGATAGGCTAGAAATGACAAATGGATCTCACTAATGAGAGGAGTTCTTAGGTACATATGCTGTCATCAAAATTCTTGAAGTAATCTACCCTGTAATCCTTCATAAGTGAAATATAATCTCCAGGTATAATAGTGTTAAGGCCTAAAATGATGTACACCTTCCACTAAAGGTATAAAGAGGATTCGGTTTTTATCCGTACTTTGTCTTTGTCTTATTTCAACTCACCAGGCCTATGCATTGTCAACACATACATCTGGCGTCGCAAGTGACATTGTGTCAAGCAGTCATAAGCTTTTAGTGATATCAACAGGTATTAAAAACAATGTAGAGGAAGGGAAAGAAAAAATATTGAATCATGAACAAAAAGATGAAGGTTTATCCCGAGACATGATTTCACGTAACGGCTGGGCAACCCATCTTCCATTGGATTTCGAACTGGCAATTCCATGTCCTATGGACATTAGGTATCCTAAATATTTTCCATGTCCTATTGATACGATATCTCATATCTATAGATCCTATTACCAATAGCCTGTCTGCCATCTGGAGATTCTGCTTCGGTAACTATAGAAAAACATTTGCAGACTGATCGTCAGTAGGTGACGAAGATGTAACATTATTTGCGGTTCTAGAAAGTGCAATTCCCCACATGCATCTTTCAACTTTTGTTGCAACATTAATATCAATTAGCGATTCGTTCATAGTCTGACCACTTATGATTCCCGCTATATCACCCATACCTACTCTATTGATCTTGCCCTATAATATTGACGAACCTTATCATTTTTGCAAGCATCTAAGGCGTTACCATTAGCTCTACAGGCATTATCCACCAGCTCTCTAAGTTGGCTATCGCATTCTGGTATTCCTGCTGGAAGTTTGCCTATACAGAAGTCGACCACCCTGTTAAGCCGAGTGTTAATACCTTGTTCCTCGACTCTAGAAGGGGTTCCTCTGAATAATGAAGAGGCTCCTGCTGCTACAGACGATGCAAGGACAACTATCAATATTATTACAAGGATCTTTTTAGTCGCTACCACGGTCTATATTAACAGCATACCAAGATTTTTAATTTTAGTGGATAACACCAGTTGATGACGTATCTCTAAGTCGTATAAGGATGCTAACCACCTGTTATTACTTTCAGGTAATGGGCTTTTCAGCTAAACAATTCTGAAATCAACTCTGTTAATTTTAAATGAAACTCCTTCTTCATAAAGACCTTTAGATATACTACGTATCAAACCCTCTTCCACTGCCTCACGCCTATTGTTATTCTCGATAACATCTAAGGGTAAGTCAACATCAATTTCCATATTTAATCTTCCCGTTTTTGTTTCGACCAATTTTCATGTAATAAAACAACAAAGTTTAAATCCTTATCTCACGCCTGGCTTGATTTGTCTATTTTTTCAGCCAAATAGTCCTTATAGGTTGGGATGCTCCGCCTTAAATTATATTAAACTAAATAACCATTATATTCTCGTGAATCGCATACATATATAACAAATCTATAACAGTCTATCAAGAGATGGATCGAGTACGTCTGAAAGTAAGCGAGTTATTATTTGCATAACCGGAATGCCTGGCGCTGGCAAATCCACTGTTGCAACCTTGCTTCAACAGAACGGATTTTCTAGAATAACTATGGGCGACGTCGTGAGAGAAGAGGCGAAACGTCGGAATCTAGAAATGAGCGATGCTAATCTCGGTAGCCTTATGCTCAAGCTCCGTAGTGACTTGGGTCCAGCTGCTGTGTCCTATCTAATTTTACAAAAAATGCAGCGGGAAGCAGATGTAATAGGTGATATAGTGATTGATGGTATAAGGAGTGTTGCAGAGATCAATGTACTGAAAACTATAGGTCAGGTCAAGTTATTGGCAATTCACGCATCCACAGAGACTAGATACAAGCACATTAAGGAAAGAGATAGATCTGACGTTCCACTAAACAGCAATGAATTTTTAATCCGTGATAAAAGGGAATTGGACATAGGTATCAGCGAAGCGATTGCGCTATCAGATGAGGTGGTATCTAACAACAATCTTACGAAGGATGAATTAAGGGAGAGGGTTCTTGCAATAGTTAGGAAATGGTTGGATAAGATTAATAATAAAAGTAAGGATGCTTAAGTTACACCAAGAAATGAGAACTTTTCCGTCTACAATCCAAGTTGTGGTAAGAGCAGAAACTCCTCTAAACCCATCAGAAGATTATGCAAAAGTAAATGCCGCCCTTCGCAATGTAATGTATGACTGTTATATTGATTCCAAGCATGGCAGGATTTTTGGCAGATCTATTGGAAGCGAATCACTAAGAACTATTTATGAACACGTTAGATCAAAAGCCGCTTTAGGAGTGTTACGAAAAGCATTGCTTAACAACAGAATTGCTAATGCAACATGGTTCCTTCTCAATAAACAGGCAGCGGCATCGGGGGTCGTAGTAATTGTAGAAAACAAGGAAGAGTCCCCATTAGGGGCAATAAAGGTCACAATCGAATCTGATGATCTTGATACAGTTATTGAGTGGCTAGCTCCTAAGGTATAGAAGTTAATGGAACCTACAATTAGAATAATGCGACCTAATAAAAAGTAATTGTTGACAATGCTAGACCACTATTTATGAAGACATCTTTTTTAAGGAATTCATATATTACTAGTTATGGTATATTCAAACTCCGATAGGTCGTCTAAAGACTGCCCTACTGAACTATTCTTTGGTTTTTGGATATGTTTTAAGAGAAAGCAGACGGTATTATTGATAATTGCAGCTATCTGTATAGCCCTGCTATTTATTCTTCATCTATCCACAGTAACAATGCAGATTATCCCGGGTTCTATTCTCCACAAATTTATTGTATTAACCACTATTTTTCTACTTCTTCCGGTAGCAATTTCCATTTTTTGGAAGGGCATAGTCCCAATAGCTATTTGCGCTTTAGGGCTTACTTTGTTGTATGCGGGAGTTCTTTATCCTTCGTATGGTACTGAGATAGTGGGGAAAATTTATTATAAATCATCATATGGTTTTACAACAGAGAAATCTATTTTGAATGCTGCTCACGGCTATTTCTTTCTAGGAGTAGCTATGGTTATCTTCAGTATGATCATTGGATACAAACCCACAATACTATATACAAGAAATAGACCTCCGCCCTTAGATACTATATGGCAGAAATATCCTATATGGTATGATAACGCAGAAGTTGTAATGGGCTACCATGAACCTTCTGTAACACTAAAAAACTTAATGACAACTGAGGAAAAATATCTTTTATGGCGCTATGAATTTGTACTTACTAATATCTTTGGCACACCTCATCTCGTTAGACCTGATGACCTCGTCCCTGCGAGTTCAACAATTTTCAGAGACAAGGCAAATCGATCAATGATAGGGAAAGCAAAGTATACAGGATATTTTGTATAAATAACAGGCGCTCCACCGAATCTGTCTGGTGTAAACCTACGAGATAAAACAGACAAAATCAATTCAAAAACTAGATTTTGTATGTCTGCTGGCAGGAATTTCACAAGGCGCAAAGCACCTTAACGCTTCCAGCTTATTATGTCACGACTCATCTTACTATTAGAACAGAACACTGTGTTCGATGTAAAACTTTCTCAGATACACTTCCCAGTACCATTTCCTTGAATTTTCCAGATCCTCTGTGACCCATTACTATCATATCAAATCGTCCTTTCTCCACATATTGGATTATTTTTGACGCTACGTCGCCTTCGCTAATAGCCGTATTGAGTTCTACCCTATTGTTTTTCCCAATCTCCTGACATTTTTCTAGGATCCGTTCTGATTCTTTTCTGTAGTTCTTAAGTAACTCTTCCAACTCCTTTTGCGGATGGATATAGACAGTGGGAGCTTTTCCCATAACGTGAAGAGCAGTTATTTGAGCATCTAATTTCTTAGAAAGGAAGATAGCTTCTTCTAATGCCCTGAGTGAATTTTCCGATCCGTCGACCGGTACTAGGAGTTTACAAAACATTAGCTCTGCTTTGTTACGTTATATCATATATAGTTACATAGGATCTTGTTAGAACCCGTTATCAGTTGACTATATTTTGTCATACGTTGCTCCAAATGTTATCCAGAACCATAGATAATATTACGTTTATGTTCGGCCTTATTATGCCAGTTAGACGAGCAGAACCTGCGATTATTTTTTCATATTAATTTATAATAACTATGATTAGTAACGGGGACTTGCGTGTTCATTTGGAGGTTGAAATATTCAGTTGCTATACTACCGCTAATACCCTCTTGGTAATATTATATCAAACATCACTATGCCCGTGGGTCGAAGCCCACCGGCGAATAGGCGGAAGTAGAAAGGAAAAAACTAGAGAAACCAAATTAGCGACGGGATTAAGGAAAACCTTAAAGTTAGACAAGGGACTTATGATTAAGACTTGGCATCGGGGAGTGAACGGAACTCAGAGCAGGAGAAACTGGCCCAATTAATTAACAATTGGTCAGAACTACTTAAATTGCCTACTATAGGACCGTTCTACGCACTTTCGCAGGAAACTGACCCATATGTACAAGGACTGGTAAATATAGGCCAGACATTGATGAGGCTACAAGCTGATCTTAACGAATACTGGTCGCATATGAAAAATGCATATAGTAAAGCCTTAAAGGAAACAGTAGACAAAGCACCTAAATATTATAACTCCAAAGAAGATTTCGAGAATTATAGAAAAGTCGCAATTGAAGCGTTTGAAGATGCATTCACAGGATTATTTACCTCAGAGGAGTTTCCAAAGGTCTATAATAAAGTATCAACTGATCAAATGGATTTGGTCAAGTATATTCAAAAGCTAACCGAAACTACCTTCCAAACACTGAACCTCCCTACAAGAGATGAGATAAATGAATTGACAAAGGATATTCATTACTTAAAAAGAAATGTGCGTGACCTGAAAAGAAGGCTAGATAAAGTCCAGACTTAGCCTAACAATACTTCACTGCTTTTCACGTATTGGTCCCTTTTATTTAACAGGCAGAACAGATGACAACGGTTTCACCAAATTATGAAAACAGTTACTACCATAAAGGCTCAAACCACACCAGCTGACGAGAATGCCAATAGGATTTTTTAGAGAAGATAGAAGCAATACTATTACAAAACTAACTAGGTATCTATCACAATAAAGGAAAAAAAGTCTAATCTATAATATAGCGCCATATTGACACCCACAGCTCTGCAGTAGTTAGGTACAACACGCAGCGTTTTCAAGTTCTACTCTCTTGATCAAGGAAAGGAGAGTGAATAAGTTCTAGATTATAAACATGTTTCCATTTCTTATGGAATGAAAAAGAGAATGATACGCATATAGAACATGAATAGCAGAATATAATTAGATAAAAATGAGATTATTCTGTCCTGCCAATGCTGATTATGTAAGTGTTGTCTACGGGTTTTATATTGTATTTACATCCTACAATCAGGCTTGCTATATGAAGATTTGTCTTTAGATGCTCTGTCACCTTTCCAACTCTGTAACGGGATTTTCCCTCCATTAAGCTCAACGGTACTACTAGCATGTCAGCAAGGAAAAAATCAACAGGCACATCGGCTCTGTAATTTTCCAGGAATTTTTCTGCCGCTTCTGATCCTACCTTTTCTGCTGACAAACCGCGTTCCCCTATTGAATCACCTCCGATGTAAGGTCCAAAGTCTGACTTAGAATAGACTAGTACTGAGGAACCAGGAGATAATGAGGTTTCAAAAGTAGATGAATAGTTGTTGCATTGCACTCCGTTTTTTTCCAATCTTAAAAGCGCAGATGAAATCTGGCGTTCCCCAACATGCTTTGGAAGTTGGGAGCAGACACTTGCAATGCTGGGTGTTAGCTGTCGTGTAGCAAGAAGTTCAATTGAATTTGGAAGTTTAGACGGGTAAATTTCGGCTATTATGATACCCCCCCCCTTGGGGTAATATCCTCTTCTCAAGATCTGTATCCAAAATTTTATTCCAATATTTCGATAGGCTTCCTCCACCACATAACGCAGATAATCTGTAGTGGGACTCATCCTTGCATCAGTGCCACCTGTAATTTGTACCCTAAGACTCTTTCCAGAAAGTGAAACAGCTGGAATCAAAGTGAGAAGTATCATAGGTATGCTGCCTGCACTCTGCACATCGACTTTCATTGATCCTTCCTCAAATTTGTCGGGGCTTGGAACAAAACGTATCCAATCTGCACCAACCTTTAAATTGTCTACTTCTGCGCGAAACAAATCTGCTGTTGCTTTGAGTGCAGCCAAGTGTTGCCTTCTTAGTCCAGGAACCTTACGTTTCACCCGTATATTGATGATCTCTATGGGTTTTCTGGTTATTGCTGAAAGGGAAATTGCAGTACGTACTATTTGACCTCCTCCTTCGCCATAAGAACCATCAACTCTTAGAAGCCCTTGCTTGCCTATTCCTTTTACACCTGTTCAGCAGAAATCAATCAATAGTTATACTTATACTCATTCATGATAATATCAACAGGCCCAGTCACCCTCAGAGTTAATTGTTGCGGCCACAATCGAAAAATTGCGAGAAGCAGAGATTCAAAAGTGTTGTTACGCTAAAGAAGTAATGTATATTTAGGTTCTTATGTAAAAGTAGTGGTTTGAATAAAAACATCATTTATAATAAAATTTACTTTTAAATTACTGTATCTGTTTTTCATTGTTATTGAGCAGAGGTCTGTTTATCGGAAGATTTCAACCTTTTCACTTGGGTCATCTTGCCACTATAAAATTTGCCTTGAAATCAGTAGAACAACTGATTATTGTGATAGGAAGTGCTGACAAAAGTCATGAAAAGAGAAATCCATTTACTGCAGGTGAGCGTATTGAAATGATCAAAGACTCATTGGATGGCGACAATGAAATCGACGTTTCGAGAATATTGATGATTCCAGTTCCAGACACAGGTGTACATGCTCTTTGGACAAGTCAGATAAATCTTCTTGTGCCAAGATATAAAATAGTATTTTCTAATGACCCGCTTACAATGATTCTGTTTAGAGAAACAGGAATCGAAGTGATTGAGCCGCAATTATATAAGAGAGAGCTATTTTCTGCTACAGAAATCAGATCTAGAATCGTCAAAAACTCAAGCTGGAAAAAACTTGTCACCCCAGAAACTTCGCAGGTCATAAAGGAGGTGGGTGGTATAACAAGAATCAAGGCAGTGTTTGCTCAAAAAACTGGGACATACTATGCCATCAATTGAATCTTCTGTTAGG
>DASTUU010000418.1:0-6175 GCA_035759485.1 Nitrososphaeraceae archaeon | reverse complement strand
ATTCTACTTCTTATTATTATTTATTTGCTCCAGCAGCTCCTTGCTCGTATTCACTACCTGTTTCTGCTGCACCTGCAGTACCTTTAGCCATACCTTTTTTCCTTGCTATTTCTGCTGCTTCTTCTGGGCTGGTTCCTCCTGTTTGTCCTGGTTCTGTAATCCTTTCAGTCATCTCTCTTTTAACTGCTGTAGGTTCGTGTTCCTTTATTTTTGCAGGAGTCATAGGTTCTTTTTCTCTATATGATGTCAATGGATCTTCTCTTCTTCCAGTTTCAGTACCTGGTGCGCCTTCTTCATAAGTTCCTGTTCCACCCGAAGTGGAAGAGGCATATCTATTGTCTTCATCACGATCACGACCAGTAACTGTATCTTTAGCATCTTCTCCAGCGCCCACTACTTTATCTTTAACATCCTTAAGTTTGTCTTTGATTTCGCCCATAGCTAGTAATACAACGTTATCTTATTAAAAGAATATAGATCGTTCATGATTGCACTTCATAAATACCTGGTTTTCTTAGGTGTGATTCCGGCCAAAATGGGCCGGAACCTGAGTGAAATCACGGAGTTCTTATGGGTGTGCTGGTACTAAGAACCTGATGTTATTATGTATACCAAATAAAATAAAGATTTGTGAACCAGGTAATCAGCAAAAGCTAAAGGGTTTCACGCACTTTACTATCATACAGTGACATTTAAAGATCTTCAGAAACTTGTCCAATTGCAACCGCAGGCAAGCCCTGGACTCGACTGTAATCCTGGTCTTTGCTTTATTCATCATTGTAGTTGAGCCTCCTGAGATTTTACTCCTACTACACATCATAATCTACAAACAGTATACTTAGCAACAGAAGGAGAATCTTTTCCTCAAATAACTTCACGGGTATTGGATATGTCTGAAGACATAGGCGACTACATAGACGAAATTGTACAAAAATATTACAAAAAGAAATGCTTTTTTTGATAATCTTAATTGCTATGTATAAAGTGATTTAACACTTAAAAATCCAACTCCTTTTCTAACTTCTTTCTTCTCTTCATCATTTAAGTAGTAACGGGTAGAAAAATGATAGGAAATAGGGTTCAGATTTCGCGGGGATTGAACCGGGATAAATAATACGGAAGCATATTTGCCTTTTACTTTGGTGAGTATGAGTACTAGATATAGACGTCACAGATACATTAAAAGATAATAGTAGATAGTAGATGCTCCCATACACGTGCAATATGTCAAATCTGATTTAAAGGACCTCCTTAGTACAACAAATGAAATAGACTTGACTGTTAGAGGCAGAAAATCAGGTCAAGATATATCGAGACCTGTTTGGCTTGTCATGAAGACGACAAATTGTATTTACTTCCTGTACAGTAGTCGAGTTATGTGGCTCCTATTATCTGTTTAACTTTTATACTGAGTACACCGTCATCGTGATAGAGTTCGCCTATAGCTTTAAACTTGGAACCTTTTTTCAAAAATTCTCTTGGTCCTTCATAGTCATAATGATTTAATCTTGCACGCCATTTACCATCTATCATCACCACCGCTTTTCCTTGTACGACTTTCTCTATGTGTAGATTAAGAATTTTTCCTAAAGGCAGTCTATATATCCAGTTAGTAGAAGCGATTGTACCCTCGTCTAACCATTCTACCTTCCTCAACTTTTCTAGTTTTTTTATTGCTTCTATCTTTACTTGATCTTCAATATCTAAAACGTCGGTAAGTGCCTCAACATCAGTTCCACCTCTGCCATATTTTTGAAGCTGTAGATAAATACGTCTTGCAGCTTTGTCAACCTGTTTTCTGAAATGGTCTGTTAATAACTCGGTTTCAATAGATAACGAATTCATTCTTCTGTTTCTGCTTAGTACATTCAACCTTTCATTAGCTTCGTTCTCAGGCAATAATCCCTGAGTAATAGCTAACCTAACTGTTTCAGATAGACGGTCCTTTACCCTCTTGTTCCTTTTCTCTATAGTAATCAATTCATCTGCTGTCATCGGATTGAGTTTAAATTGGGCTTCTCTAGTAAGCGGCCTAAATGTAGTCTTAATCGAGGCTAGCGATTCTTTCATTTTCTCTACTCGCCTAGTGCTTGCATTCAGATATCGAACATCTATACTATCTTTCATTGCCAGTAGGATAACCAATCCGGCAGAGTTCCTTCCTGTTCTTCCTCTTCTCTGAATATATCTTATTTCACTAGGAATCGGCTCGTAAAATACAACTAAATCCACCTCTGGTATGTCAAGACCCTCCTCAGCGATAGATGTGGCGACTAAGACTTGGAAATCACCTTCTCTAAAGGATTCTAGAACCTCGGCTTGCTTCTCTTGTGTCATGCCATCATCGCCCATCCGGTTTGCTTGTCCTACAAATCTAGAACATGAAATTTTATTCCTGGATAAGATTTCTACAATGTGTTTCGCAGTGTCCCTATATTGCGTGAAGATAAGAATTTTTGACTTTTGGTTGTTATCTTTATTATTATAATTAGCTTTACTTTTGTCACTATGACTAACCCTATTCTGTGAATAATCTCTACTGTGCTTCATCAGCTGAAGCAAATACTGGATCTTGGGGCCCTCATTTGTCATGTTTTGTAAGATTGCTCTTATCTCCATAATACCAGGTTGTTTGAGAAGCGCAGAATGTGTTTTTTCATTCTCTTCCTGCTCTATTCTATCTAAAAATGCCTTTAACGAAAAAGATCCCTGACTTTCTATTAGTTCAAGGCAATACATGAGTGTAAGAGCAGAGGATTGATTCATTAGCGCAATATATAGTGGAGCTCTTTGTTCTTCCATAGTAAGTTCAATTGTATATTGAAGCTCTTCACCCAAGGAAATTAGGTCTCTTTTGAATACCCACTCCAAAGATTTCCTTCTTAATATACCTCTTTGGATAAGCCATCTTAGTTTCTCATGGAGCATAGAGCGAAGTGTTGAGGCAATATAATGATACTCTTCTGGAAGACTAAACCATTCCCATTTTACCTGTATTGGATTGACATATGGTTTTACATCAGGATCATCTTCGTTACGATATTCTAGATTCTCAATAAAGAGGTTATTGCACACCTCTTGTACTCTGCTCCTTTCGGCGCCTGGACTTGCAGTCAAAGCCAATATCATCGGACACGGTGATTGATTGATATACTCTTTGGCGATTAAAGTATAGGAGTAGTCCTTAACTGCCTTGTGCGCTTCATCAAAAACCAAGAGGCTAAAATCTCTTAGTTGTAATCTACCTTCATTCAAATCATTTTTTACGATCTCGGGGGTAGCAAATATCAACCTAACTTCCTTTTTGCACCATATAGCTCTTCTAGTCTCCGGAAGAGTTTTTCCAGTGATAGCCACAATTTGCTCCTCCAGAATTTTAAGGACTGAAGAAAACAATTTTAAGTGCTGACCCACGAGAGGCCGGGTCGGAGCCATGATTAATACTCTTTTATCTCTGTATTTGTATAACATATCTGCACAAACTAGAGCGGATATTATGGTCTTACCCAATGCCGTAGGCAGGATTACTAGAGTATTACTTAGGCAGGCAGACTCTACTATATTTTTTTGATATAGTCTAAATTCGACAGAATTATCCCAAATGATTGGATGTTTTATATAAATTGGTGAGGACGACATAACTCAAGATTGACAATCTAATCGATTATATCCTCTTTTTAGTTGCGAGGTCTAAATTTCAAATATATCCTCTGCTCCGCTCTTCTGATCTGTCCTTTTTTCAGGATTGACATCGTCTATACTTCTTGCTAGCTGAGAAAGTTTAGGGTTTGAGAGCAGTTTGTTAATCTCTTGAAGCTCTGAAGAAGATCGTATTATAACACCTCTTTTCTTGGTGGGTGAGCCTGAAGGGCTTACGGGATTTATTTCTATCGCGATAGATGGAGAAGTTCCTCTGTATGCAGGTATTCTGAGCAAGAATACGCCTGGAATATTAGTTGCTTTTTTATCCCAATCTTTTCCCTCTTTTAGAAATTGTACCAGTCTATTATCAGCCGATGACGACATATACTGTATTATAACATACAGACAAATCAATCTTTCATTCAAAAACAAGTAGAATTAAATTATTGTTAAGTTATCCATTACTATAGTATAAAATGTCTTTTAAACAGAAAGGATCGCTTCAAATGCATAGCTACCAGTAAAATTAAAAGAAAAAATAGGAGTTATTTTATCTGAATGTTGCCTATTCAATTACTCAGGATTAAGATATCAAATAAAGGCAAGAATATATCTCCGGCATTTTGTAGGCTTGGCGACGATTCCTCTTATGAGCTAAAAATAGCTGCTGATATGATCAAGCAGTTCGAGGACTCATTTAAAAAAGGGGAAACCAAGGGATTACTCGGAGAGAGAATATCTTTACTGGAAGCATCCTATGATGACTATAAGTTAGTGAGAGGTCTGTATGCTCTTCTTGAGAGACGTTGTATATTTCGCAGTCGAGAGAGCCAGAAATATATGGAAAATATGGTTGGAAACACCAGCGTCATTAACCTTGACCCTTTTCATATAAGAAAATACCTATTTGAAGAATCGTCAGGAAGAGGATATGCGCTGACTGACTATGGGAGAAAAGAAATAATTGATTCTGTTGCATCAAAAACTAGGATACCTAATGACATGATCATGAGAGGTATGTGGGCCGATTTAGAGGAGAATATGGTCTTGGAAGGATTTAGAACCCTGGAACCCGAGAAACTGATATCATGGTATAATTTATCTCTGATGCAGACGCTACTATTTAACAGCACAAAACTTGAATTCTATGTTCAAGGAGGATACAATTGGAAACGTGCCCTTAGAGCCGTAAAAAGATTAGGTCTAATGTATAATCTACATTATAGGCAAAATGAAAGACCACAAGAAGACCAAAAAAAGACATTGAATCAGAAACCCGATCGAAACATCAATGGCGCTACTAACAGAAATTCAGCACATGTCACCTATAATTATGACAATAACATTGTCTGTTCTATTGATGGTCCACTAAGTATTTTCAAACTAACTGACAGATATGGAACGTCAATTGCAAAACTTCTTCCTTCAATAATCGTGAGTAGGAATTGGTCTCTTAAGGCTTTAATTGTACGTAAGACCGATACAATGGGAAAGAAAATTTATGAATTTATGATATCCAGTGAGGAATCTCCAGGTCTTCCTAGTGAATCTGATCTTTTTGCTTATAACAATGGTAACAATAAAAATACAATTTTGGAAATATTGCCCTCTGTACCATCTCCTGAGATTTCATTTGACAGTAGCGTAGAACAGAAATTTGCTTTAAAATTTGAACAGTTTTCTAGTGGATGGAAGCTCATTAGAGAGCCTGATCCACTTATAGTGTCTAGTGGTAAAGGCTTTATTCCTGACTTCGCATTTGAGAAATATGGTATAAGGGTATATTTAGAAATAGTGGGATTTTGGACAAACAACTATCTTGTCAGAAAAATACAGAAAATAGCAGACATTATGTCACCATCCTCAACTTATGACCCCTCAGCTCTACAGTTGCAATCAAGAGTAGACACAAAGGATTTTTTCATAGCTGTAAATATGGATAGTTACGTTTCAGGCAGCGGTCTAAACACTGATAAGGTACTCGCTAGCTTAAGGTTATCAGATTATATCGAAAAAGAGCAGCTTATAAAATATAAAAATGATAACGTGCCCATTAAACTGATTCTCGATCGTCTAAGAGCAATTGACCATGAAATGATAGAAAGACTGGCTAGAATTAATCACATTAAGTTAGTGGAAGAATTGAACCGTATTACACTTGATAATTCTGTTAATTCATCACAGATCAGAGGTATAATTTCGCTCGAGAAGTTAGCAGAAAAATACGATATTCCAGTCGAATCAATTCTTCATATTGTCAAAGATAGCAGAAACCTGAACAACACTAACTATAAGGATAGCTATGTAGTAGAGGATAAATATTTGATTCCACTTTCAAAAGTAAATGAAATAAAACCACTATTAGGAAATGACATTAGATATATTGATGCATGTAGAATTCTTGCGGAGAACCGAGTTCCAGAAACCTGTTATAGCTTTATTCTTCGTAAAATCGGATACGATATAATTTGGCACAGTATGGATATTAACGGTGCAACTATCAAATTACAGGGCTCGTAATTAGCACTAACTG
>DASTUU010000417.1:0-5100 GCA_035759485.1 Nitrososphaeraceae archaeon | reverse complement strand
AATGTTGTTAGAAATGGCTTTGCATGATGATTCTTCATAGATGTCATTAAACTCATATGTATTAAATAATTTCCAATAGAATTGTCATAGTTCACTATGTGACTATATTGAATATGTAATCTAAATAGATGTATTAAATTTCAGGTTGCATAAATAAGAATTCAACCAATCTATTAAACAGTCACTAAATGACTATATTGTAAAGTTTTATGATAATCTAGCAATAGAAAGACATTTCCTTAAGAATTATCCTGTATTACTACACTTTAATAAATCGTCAAAATACTTGTAACGGAGACATGTAGTTAGCACAAACTAAGAGGAAAATTCCTTATTTGATATTTTTCTTCTTGTTACTTGCATTTAAGGCCAATTTTAAGATTTTCGATATTCTCGTTCATCTTATCTATATACCCCCCACCTGCTTTTTGCTCTTCTTTGTCAATACCTTCTATTGGGCTCAGTACAAGAACTTTACCGTTAGGAATCTCTTGAGCAATCACATTAGCTAACCGAGGATCAACCAATTCTTCGGAATATATTGTGTCTAATCCCTTGTCACGGGCAAGACCGATTATTTGCTCTATTCTCTGAGGTAATATTTCTCCTTCAGGAGAATTTGGATGTATTTCGTGTTCCGTTAGACCATATCTATTTGCAAAATAACCAAATGCTCTATGAAAAGTAATGAAATCTTTCTTTTCACAATTTGACAATTCTGTTCTGATCTTTTTATCAAGATTGTCAAGTTCTGCGATGAACCTTTTAGCGTTTTCATTATAGAATGCAGCATTTGCAGGATCAACCCTTATCAACCCATCTCTAATTTTTTCGACTTGTTGTTTTGCTAATAAGGGATCAAGCCAAATATGAGGATCCAACAACTCCCTGCTATGTTCGTTGCCGCCGGCATGTCCATACGTGCTTCCAGTTAAATTCAATCCCTTACTTGTATCTACTGCAAATTTTGTATTGATACTTTTTATCCATTGTCCTTCAAAGCCTGCACCATTGAAAACTAACATGTCTGCTGTTTCTGCATTCTGTACTTGTTGTATAGTTGGTTCATAATCATGAGGCTCAATACCTACTGGAATTAAACTTAAGACTTCAACTCTGTCTTCACCGACCTTTTTGACAAATTCAAATATTGGATAGAAAGAGGCAATAACCTTTATTTTATCCAGTTTGGTCGAAGCCGAAGGACCAGAATTAACAGCACTGTTTTCAGCAGTCGTAGTATTTCCTTCAGCTGCTGAAGTGCCATTTATTGACGTAAGGACAAAAGAGAGTATTGAACAAAATAAAATAGCAAAGGGAACCACAGTGATTACCGAATTGGAGTATCGAGTCATGCTTAAAGGACAATATTATTAGTTATTAAAGATATGTTAATAACATCTAATAATACTCTTATAAGTAGTTAATAATACTGCCATATAACTGGAAGCAATTCTGGTTAGAATTATCTGAAGGTTTTGTGAATTTGGATAAAGTGACTCTTTTCTCTTCTAGTTTTATACCTAAATTTTTAGAAAAAAAATACTATTTCCTTTTGTAGTGGCTTAGTTATTTTATAATCTCTCAGCCACAACCTTAGCAGGCCCACCCTCTACAGTACCAAAAATTCCATTATCGGCATAGTTAACTCCAAATCCATTAGTGCATTTTCTATATTTACTAAGATCCTCATAATTATACTCCTTATCACCAATCTTGAGATACAGACTGGATCCTTTTGCTGCTCTTAATGATTTCAGATCTGGATCTGACAATGATTGATATAGCATTGCCTAAAATGAATGGATTTGAACTACATTACAGAATCCAGAGCATCATTATAAAACATAGTACATTTCGAGTTCAGTGAACTCATGATTCATAATATGTATTAAATCATAAAATCAGTTTGTAATATTTGTAAACTACATATCTTATAAATTAGATTAAACAGATAAAAATATGATTAGATTAGATGGAAGCTATAATGAAGGGTTTCAATCATCTTAGGAAGTAAAACATATGTCCATAGCAGGAACCGACAAACCTAATAAAATGTATAACAGTACTTTAACTGAAAAATATGTATCGACAGAATCAGAATTAGAATCAGAATCAGAAAATGCTATTGTAGTAAACGGATTGAAAAAGTCATTCAAACAGCTCACGGTACTTGATGATGTTAACTTTGTAGTCAAGAAAGGCACAGTTCTTGCATTGCTTGGACCAAACGGCGCCGGAAAAACTACTACTATTCGAATACTTAGCACACTGCTTTTACCTGACAGCGGCCAGGCGCTAATTAATGGCTTTGACGTAGTTAAAAATGCAAACAAGGTTCGGAGTTTGATTGGTTTGACAGGTCAGTATGCAGCATTGGATGAATATTTAACTGGTAAAGAAAATCTACATATGATTGGTCGGCTCTATCGTCTGAATCATCTAGATATCGAAAGAAGGACAAAGGAGTTACTTGAGCTGTTTGACTTAGTAGAAGCATCTGATCGTACAGTTAAAACGTATTCCGGTGGCATGAGCCGCAGGCTAGATCTTGCTGTCAGCTTGATTGCCTCTCCACCAATCATTTTTCTAGATGAACCCACTACAGGTCTTGATCCGCGGAGTCGCTTGGTTATGTGGGACATTATTAAGCAACTCGTCTCTACCGGTACGACTATACTCCTTACCACCCAAGATATGGATGAAGCAGATCATTTAGCAGATAGAATTATTGTTATCAATAACGGAAAAATTATTGCTGAAGGTACATCCGATGAACTAAAGCAGCGCGTAGGTTCAGAGCGCCTGGAAATAGCGGTTGCGGCTGTAAGTAACTTTGAGAAAGCCAAAAAAGTAATTGAAGATGACAGTAGTCTTCGTTCGGATGACAAAATGAGGACTCTTAGCTTGGTAACCAAAGGCGGCGTGAATCAATTAAAACAAGTTCTCAACCGTTTGGATGAAGCAGATATTGAGGTAGAAAATATATCATTTCGTAGTCCTACACTTGATGATGTTTTTCTAACGCTTACTGGACATACATGCAATGAACAAACAGAGAAACAAAAAAGCAAGGAGGCTAGAAGGTAAAATGATGCTCAAAGCTTCTTTCAATTCCCACATCCAATTAGAAAAGCGTTCGAAGCTCTTTTGGGTATTAAGTGATTCGTGGGTCCTTGCCAAGCGCAGCATCAAACATATCACTCGAAATCTCGACCAGCTCTTCTCTGTTGCGCTTTTCCCAATGATGTTTTTCCTTCTATTTCGTTATGTATTTGGCGGTGCAATAGATACTGGAGATATAAGTTATGTAAACTTCCTTGTAGCTGGTATCTTTGTTCAAATGCTAGCTTTTGGTGCAAATTACACTACGATGAATTTAGCGATTGATCTACAACGGGGTATTGTTAATCGGTTTCGCTCTCTTCCTATTGCAAGATCGGCTCTGCTTATAGGTCATGTTGGAGCGGATTTAGTAAGAAATACAATTTCAGGTCTAATTGTAATCGGTGTCAGTTTTCTCGTGGGCTTTCAACCTGTTGCAGGCCCTATAGAATGGACATTAGTATTCGGACTTGCAATCCTATTTTCACTTGCCATTTCTTGGATATCGGCTATCATGGGCCTACTTGTCAAAAGTATGGAAGCAGCACAGTGGACGGGCTTTATTGTTATATTTCCACTGACCTTTGTCAGCAGTGCCTTTGTACCAACTGAAACCATGCCCTATGCACTTCGACTCTTTGCTGAAAACCAGCCTCTTACACATGTTATTGAGGCAATTCGCGCTTGGCTTGTCGGGACACCAATTGGCAGTTCTGGTTGGCTTGCATTCGCATGGTGCATAGGTATCATTATTGTTTCGATGCCAGTAGCGACATGGCTCTTTAAGCGTCAGGCATTGCGATAAAATATTGCGTAGTGCCTGAAAAGCAATTTGAAACCACTATATAGATCCTAATTCTCTATACGATCACATTTGACAAGGAATATTTTTCAGGCCATTTATTCTCTATTATATGGTCACACTAGAAGATATAAAACATTCAATGCTTGATTCCAAATACCAAGAACAGCAAATTACAAAACAACCGTTTTGTTTTATACTAATCATGATAGTCCCATTCTAATCAAATCGGCTCCAGTATTTGTCCTGTGTGAGAGATGTTATTGGTGTGCTATATATCTAGATACAAATAGACTGCTCAAAGAGGAGAAAGTAGATGATGACAACAGTAAAATTTGTCCCCGATGTGATGCTATTGATAGTCTGTCAAGCTTTCCAATATTATCTAATGAATCATTCAACTTTGACTACACAGTCAAACGAGGGATAGTATTAAAATTTAGGAAGAGAGATTAACTCATCATAATTTTGCTACTAGATGGTACTAACATAGGTGTAAAATTCCAGCAATACCTGCACAGACTGCGGCTGCTCTGTAGTACAGTAATGATCTACTAGCGGCAACCAATTTGTTCATCAATAAAACCACAATTGCTGATATCAGATACAGAAGAAGGATCGAAAAGTCTGGATTTACTTTACTTGAGGGAGCTGGATTTCGATGGAGCCTAGGAATGAAGTAAAAACTACAGCTTGGAGCCTATGGATGAGGCAAGTATTTTCATATGTGCATTACTGACATCAACATACGTATCATCCATGAATCCATGAAGTTCGAAGGACACATGGGTGTGAACACAATCCGATACCAAAAGATAAGAATTTTAAAACGAAATAAGGTTAATAAGGAATGTTATTATTGCCAGCAATAACCTGGTCTTGCATAGTTTTCATGTTGAATTAGTTCTTGGATATATTACATAGGTCAGTCCACGCATATCCCAGGCACTGCAACTTTTTTGAAGAGGTGGGGAGACGCCACAGTGCTAGTAGGATACTCCGATGTTTTGGACTGGAAATTAGAATTGTTAAATGCCCTCTTGTACAGCTCAGTAGATTCCCAAACGGCATAGTTGACAAACACAGAGCTTCCTCCAATACCTCTATGCAATTGTGTGGAAATGAATCCTGGCTGCTGCTTAAAGTATGCAGCGTCGACTGCCCAAGCCCTTAAAAAGTGGTCGACTTCCTCA
>DASTUU010000416.1:0-8396 GCA_035759485.1 Nitrososphaeraceae archaeon | reverse complement strand
CTGCTTCATAAATTGCATTAACTAGATCTTTTGGAGTTTCAGATTTGACATAGTAAGGTTTACTCATTATATTTATCACCCATTGGGATCATCCTTTGTTCCTTCTATAAGAATCGGAAGCGTATTAAAAGTGTTATCTATCAAATAGTGGCGGAGAGGAAACGGAATAGCGCACGGATTTAGTCTTTCTGAGATATAAGTCAAGCGCATTTTTTGTATATTCAGCTGCGGCTAGATTCTAAAATTTTATATCGACCTAGGTTATTCTACCCAATCAAAAAAAAATCATATTTAAAATGTTGTATTTAAAATCCACTTTTTAGTTGTTTTTTTATCAGATTCGCATATTCGTCTACTTTGGAATTCAACAAATTCCGATCCGTAGACTCTGCATATAGCCGTATTATGGGCTCAGTGCCGCTAGGTCTTACCAAAATCCAAGTTTCATCGTCTATCCAAACCTTTACACCGTCCATAGCTTCGATTTGTTTAGGGCTGCCATGTCCTTGGATTTTATTAATGACTTCTATTGCGTTTGCTTTGGTAGGACACGGATATTTTGATTTGAATTGGAACGTACGAGGTAACGTATGCATAAGTTTTGACAAACTATCTTTGGCATAAGTAGCTAGCATTTCTAAAACCAAAGCAGTAGTCATTGCTCCATCTCTCACTTCATTTAACGGTCCATACATGAATCCACCGTTTTCCTCCATTCCTATAGTCGCCTTACGTTTAACCATTTCTCTTGATACCTCTACGCTCCCCACCTTGGTAAAAACCACCTTAGCCCCGGCTTTATTTGCAACCAATGGGACAGCTACTGTAGTATTTATCGGACATATTATGTCGGTCTTGAGCTGTTTGGTAGCTAAAAGGAACTTTGCGAGTAGGGCGCCTGTTCTGTCCCCAGAGTAAACCTGACCCTTTTCGTCACAATATATGCTTCGATCTCCATCACCATCATACGCAACTCCAAGATCGGCACCCGCACTAGTTACGGCATGTGACAGCATTTTCAAATTGTCAACTGTCGGTTCTGGACCTCTTCCCGGAAAATCCCCGTCAATGTTACAGTTGAGTGTTAAGACCGTGCATCCGAGCCTTTTTGCTAATACCGAGGCGACCGGCCCTTGAACACCATTTCCCCCATCGATAACTACTTTGAATTTGCGTTGTCGAATTTTTTCAACATTAATGAGGCCAAAAATCCTGTCCATATAAGACTCAACTATATTTTCTTCAACAAATTCGCTTCCGGAATACGCGCTTGGTAAGTGTTCGTTTGAATAAAATATCTCTTGGACTTTTGACTCATCCTCCCTAGAAATTTCTACCCCGTCGGAGGCCACTGGTTTGATACCATTATATTCAGGCGGGTTATGTGATGCTGTGATCATGAGCCCGCCAATTAGGTCTGTGTACTTGATAGCATATTGGAGGCATGGAGTGGGCACTAAGCCAACCACTTGAATATTTCTTCCCTCGAAGTTAAGGGCCGAACATACTATTTTAGATATTATGTGGCTAGAGTTCCTGCCATCGAATCCAACTGCCAGAGATCCTTGGGGAAAATAGTGTGCAAGAGATTTCGATAGTCGAATAATGATTTCAGGGGTCAAATCTATTCCAAATATGCCTCTAACTCCATTTGTTCCAAACAATTTCTTGTTCACCTCTTTAATCATTTGTTGTTATCCAATCCAAGGGAGAGTATCTCATATTATCTACTCGACTAATGAGCAGGTAATAAGAGGTTTCGCAAGACCTAATAATAGATAAATGTATGGCCCATCTACAAGATAAGGAGATACACGCGGGGGTCGCCAAGCCCGGTCAACGGCGCAGGTCCTTTTCTTTTTTGAGTGAATAAGAAAAGGTGCGAAGCTTAGAAAGAAAGGGCAAAGAAAACGTTGTGCGTTTCCTAGAACCCTGTTCCTTAGGGATTCGTGGGTTCGAATCCCACCCCCCGCATCATGGTATATATCTGTAGCGTATTTCAAATAATCTTTAATATCAAAATCCAAACAAGCTAACCCCAATTATTTGTTGTGGGAGAGTGCTAAACTATTTGGAGCTAGCCCATTTCTTAAATTGCTAAACATATCAACTTCGTACCGAAGATACGAATCTAAGTTGGATATCTCTTGATATATACACGGCTCAGACAGGATTTAATAAAGAACTGGAAAAGTAACGACACATTCTCCTCGAAGCGCGTAGACTGGCATCTTTGCTTCTTAGTTTTTTCCACCACCATGGGTGTTGCAAAAATTATTGTCTTTATGGTTCTCAAAATGATTCTGGCAGAAATCGCTACCACAATCGTAACAATGCCATCCAGAAATGGTACAGCATACTTTGCATCTACCAGTAGGTTGGTTATAATCAAAGAATTTTGTAGGTCTTTGTTGCCGTTGTTGTTCTCTCATAAAAAAATAAATTCCTCATTCATATGAGTGTAATTGGAAGCACATGCACAATAGTGCTTGCCTTACATCCGACGAATGTTCCAAACTGAAGGCTTACCTCTATAATGAACTTTAGAGGAAATTATAATTATTTAAGTATATTGCTCTACAGTTCAGCTAGTAACTACATCCGCAATTGCTTCTCCTTATGCAATTGCTTTCCTCTGTAGTCATACGAGAGATTTACAATATAATGAACTAAGGCAGAAGGTTGTATACTGCACGAAGCACTTTGTTGTTCGGTAATCAAAGGTCAATTAGTTGAAGTTTTCTCAAGATTGTACAACTTCTATTACTAAGGGAAAAATTACAGTCTAAGGCCGCAATTGGTAATGCTACGTGCGCTCTTAGAATAAAGCAGGACAAGATAAGGTAAACATGATATTTAACTCAGTAGTTGTACTGTCTAATTGGATAAAACTCGAAGCCGCAACGAAACTCTAATTGAAGTCACTGTCATAGGAAAGGATCGCAAGGGCGTAGTTGCGGAAATAACTAATGCCATCTTCAATGGAGGGGGTAATATTCAGCAAATAAGCCAAAATGTTGTCAGAGGCCTATTTGGAATGCAGCTTGAAGCCTCATTTAACAAAATTGATAGGCAGGAATTTGACAAATCCTTACAGCACCTCTCCAAAAAATTAAGCATGGAGATCAAAATACACTATCAAGAACCTAATAGGTCAAGGAATATTGCTATTCTAGTCAGTAAAGAAAAACATTGTCTTCAAAAAATTTTGGATGCAAAGAAGACTGGCGAGATAAGAGCGAATCTTTCTGTCATAATAGGAACTGACGATACGTTAGCACACATGGCGAAAAGCTCGGGAATACCTCATTATGTTATGAGTCATCGTAACGGTCAAGAAGATGCAGAGGCATATATCTTGAAAATAATTGAGAAGTTCAATATCGATCTGATTGTACTCGCAAGATACATGCGGGTATTAAGTCCTAACTTTGTATGGAGATATCCTAACAGAATAATTAATATTCATCCTTCTCTGTTGCCCGCCTTTCCAGGCGCGTACGCTTATGTTCAAGCATACGAAAGGGGTGCTAAGATTGTGGGCTGCACCGCTCACTTTGTGACCGATGAACTAGACCAAGGTCCAATTATCTGCCAGAAAGCCTTCGATGTACTTCCTTCAGATACCCTCGAATCGATAAAAGAGAAAGGACAGGAGCTAGAAGCAAGCACCCTTGTCAAAGCGATAAAACTCTATTTGGAAGATAAGCTCGAAGTGTACTGGGGCCGAGTTCACATTAGAAGCAATGGATAGGTCCACGACCCATTTTATTTATTTATTTGCATTAGGTACCTGCCAAGAGATATAACAGGTGACTGGACTTCTGAGTAAATGTTTGCTATCTAAGTCAGCGAATTACCCTGGGTAGAGTCTATTTGTCCTATTTGTCTTATTACCAATACACGATCGCTCGCCAATATTATAAGCATTGATGCTGCTAATGGGTCAGAAAATGGCAATAGACGTTGCAGGTAAAGTAACTTCTGTAGAATTCGATCACATGATTAAGAATTATACGCGGGCATTAGTTCCTGTTGGATCGCTAGAACAGCATGGCGGGCATCTCCCGGTAGCGACCGATCTGATAATTGCAGAATACATAACAAAGCACGTTGCAGAACGTGTAGGTTCTTTTGTGTTTCCTACCATCAGCTATGGCATTTCCTTCGAACATGCTCCCTTGTTTAATGTTTCCCTAAGACATTCTACACTAATTAACCTAACCAATGATATATCCTTATCCTTATCAAGGATGGGATTAAAGAAAGTCATCTACGTAAACGGTCACCATGGAAATAGCGGCGCACTACAGTATGTGATGCACTATTTTGCCGACGGTGGGTTTTCTAAGGATTTCTCCGTATATTCCCTAAATTACTGGAATATGATGGATGAAGAATTTGACCATGGTGGAGATACGGAGACGTCGATTATGTTAGCGATTCGTTCTGATTTAGTAAGGATGGATAAAGCCGAACCTAGTGCCATTGATCGTCCAAAATTGAAAAGAACATACCAAACGCTTACAAATAACCCGAGCTCATTTCCTAAACTAACCGGGAATGGAGTATGGGGGGATCCTAGAAATGCGACAGCCAGCAAAGGGCAAGAACTTTTACAACAAATAATTGAAAATACAGAGCAGGTGATTTTGGAATTAGACGACTTGTGAGCCCATTCACCAAAAGGAAAATGGTAATGAAATTTTAATATATAGCCTCATTTAGCTTTAGGTGTAGGTATCGGAACACATTGTCTGTAGACATGGCTGTAAAGGTTTTGGACGAGAGCCTTGGAAAAGTCGTTCTCATAAAGCTAAAGGGTGGCAAAGTAATTAGGGGTAAACTTCATGGTTTTGACCAACACATGAACTTGCTTCTGGAGGACTCCGTGGAAATATTAGAGGACGATAAAACAAATGACCTTGGAATGATTGTAGTAAGGGGAGACAATGTCGTTATTATATCCCCTCCACCCATTTAAGACCAAGTGATTGCGATGACAAAAGGCACTACTTCAATGGGCAAATTTACTAGGAAGAAGACACACATTAGATGTAGAAGATGCGGTCATAATTCTTTTCACAAACGAGCAAAGCAATGCGCCAAATGTGGATATCCAGAACCCCGCATGAGAAAATATGATTGGATTAAAAGACAGATTCTATAAGCAAGAAGTTTCTGCAAGATTATTCAATGTACTCTACCAATTCAGGGGGCAGCCACACGACAATAACACCTCCCAGATAGATACAATCTGACTGCTTTGAAATTAATATTGTGCGGATGTTCAAGTATTTAGAAAGTTCTAAAGGTATTTATGAGAACATTTGGCCTCAGTAGCTAAGGGGATGATTTTATAACTGCCTGACTCAATTTCTTATGATATTATCATTATTGGTTCTGGTCTGGCTGGTTTAAGGGCAGCAATCTCTGCAGCAGAAGCCAGCAATTCTGTGAAGATAGCGGTATTGTCTAAAGTCCAAGTCATGCGTTCCCATTCTGTCTCAGCAGAAGGCGGTACAGCAGCAGTGCTTTTCAAAGAAGATGGAGACAATGAGGAATCCCACATCTATGACACTATCAAAGGAAGTGATTTTCTCGCAGACCAAGACGTTGCTGAACGCCTAGTCAAAATGATGCCTCTTGAAATTTACCAGCTTGACCATTGGGGAATGCCCTGGTCCAGAAGAAATGAGGGCCGGATAGATCAGAGGAAGTTCGGAGGATACTCCTTTCCTCGCGCCACCTACGCACAGGACAAAGTCGGTTTTTATGAGATGCAAACGCTATACGATACATCCCTAAAATATGAAAATATCGAGTTCTACAATGAATGGTTTTGTACATGCATTCTCGACGATAATAATACCTTTGCAGGTGTGACAGCGATTGAAATGAAGTCAGGAGAATTTGTCATTTTCAAGGCACCTGCAGGCATAATTTGCAGTGGCGGCGCAGGAAGAATATATAGCTTTTCCACATATGCATACTCCTCTACACCCGACGGATTGGATATGGCTTATAGAGCGGGCTTGGGGCTCAAGGATATGGAATTTGTTCAGTTCCATCCAACAGGAATTCTTCCCTCTGGGATATTGATAACAGAGGGCGCAAGGGGAGAAGGGGGATATTTGGTCAATAAAGACGGTGAAAGATTCATGAAGAAGTACGCACCTGAGAAGCTTGAATTAGCTCCAAGGGATGTAGTGTCCCGTTCAATGATAAGAGAAATTCAGGAGGGAAGAGGTATGATACATGAATCAGGTGCTGATTGCCTTGCTCTAGATTTGACACATCTTGGAGAAGAAGCCATTAAGGATCGCCTGGCTGGAATTAGGGAGATCGGCATAAAGTTCTCGGGTGTGGATATAGTTAATGAGCCTATCCAAATACGACCAGTCTGTCATTACATGATGGGGGGAATACATACTGACATTGACGGGAACACCGAAATGAGTGGTCTTTGGGCAGCCGGTGAGGCATCATGTAATAGTACTCATGGGTCAAACCGTCTTGGAGCAAATTCTACATCTGAATGCCTTGTATGGGGTAAGATAACAGGCCAATTGGCAGCACAATACGCTTTGAATAAAGCAAGGTCATCTGTGAAGGTAGAGCAAGTCCAGAAGGAAGAAAAAAGAATCTACGATGGAATTTTCCGAGGTCGAGGTGATGCTAATCCTTACGAAATACGAAAGACACTAACCGATACCATGGATAGCAAGGCTTATGTTTTTAGGGATGACCAAGGCCTAAGCGAAGGAATCAAAAAGCTAAGAGAGTTAAAAAGTATGACCTGGAAACATGTCGATGACCATGCCAAAGAATATAACACTAACTTTTTTAATGTGATGGAGACAGACTCAATGTTCAGGATTGCTGAGATAGTATTAATGGGCGCGTACAACCGGCGGGAATCTAGGGGAGCGCATGCCAGGACAGACTATCCCAGGCGTGATGACCTTAATTTCTTGAAGCATACCTTAGCTTACTATTCAGATGTCCAGCCTAACATGAGCTGGTATCCTGTTACGTTTACTAGGTATGCACCTGTGGAGAGAAAGTACTAGATGGTGAGAGAGAAAGCATTCAGCACGCAAAATTCACAGAACCGTGCGAACCGAGAAGGTCTAAAAGGATGGCTCAACCCCACACGGTATGGCTGGGAACGGCTTTCTTATTGGTTGATGCGATTGACAGGTCTATTTTTGCTTGTATATTTTGTTGGCCACGTCTACGAAACTAGTAATTTAGTAGGAGGAGTTAATGCTTGGAACTCCATGCTTGAACTCACTCAAACTACTTGGGGACACATATTCTTAATTCTGGTTATAGGGACTAGCACGTTTCATTCAATTAATGGCATAAGGCTTATATTTGCAGAAACGGCCAGAGGTCTTGGAAAACCAGGAAGACCAGATTATCCATATGAAGCAGTTTCACTCAATAATATTCAGAGGTCTGGTATTTGGGTAGCCTTGATATTGGCTGCGACAGCTATGCTCTATGGTAGTAGCGTACTATTTGGAGGTGAATGAGTAGTGACACGAAATATTCTGAACACTAAACGAGAGTTTTTGAGAGAGAGTACAGTTATGAAAATTCACTACATCACGGGGCTTGCCGCTCTTTTCACGGTTGCAGTGCACATAATAATGAGGCTCATAATGCCCTTTTCTATGTCCCTCGAATACGAAAATGTTGTCGCCAATTATCAAAACATTTTGTATGCCTTACTTCTGGAGAGCATATTAGTACTCATTTCGATACATGGTTTCAATGGATTAAGAGTAATGCTGCTTGAATTAAGACAAGGTAAAGTATGGGAAAAGTTTGTCATTTTATCTACGTTGGCCGCTATGCTGGTCGTTATAGGTTACGGAACCCGAACGATTATAATTGTTAATGGCTTAAATCTATAAAATACTTGGCAATAGAGAATGAAAACAAAGTTTTTATTAACAAAAAATACGTCTGAAAAAAATCTTGTTAAAGACAGCAAGGATACTACTGATATAATCTTAAAGATCTACAGGGGAGTAAGTTCCAACAAAAAATCAGGGAGCCAATATAACTCCTTTCTTGTGCCTGTTCGCCGCTGGACAACTGTACTAGATGCCCTTCTATATGCAAAAGAACATTTGGACTGTAGCATTGCTATAAGGTATTCATGCCGGATGGCGTCATGTGGATCCTGCGGTATGAAAATTAACGGTATCCCAAGGCTTGCGTGCTATACGAAAATATCCGAGCTTGAGACTCATGTAATTACTTGTGAACCTCTGCCCAACTTTCCTCTTATACGTGATCTTGTAACTGACTTTCAGCAGTTCTTTAATCATCATAGAAATATGCGACCTTTTATTCAAAACCCATATCCTGACCCCAACATG
>DASTUU010000415.1:0-5629 GCA_035759485.1 Nitrososphaeraceae archaeon | reverse complement strand
GCAACTGTTTCGGCCCCGCTTATGTCAGTAATATGGACCAGCGTATTATTATAACTGCTAAATATATGGGCAACTCCCCATTTGTATTGTGTAATATCCTCTATATTTGACATTCACAGACAATGACTCGTTTGTTAGGGTTACATATTAACTTTGACAGCTTTGGATTTGTCATTTCCTTTTCTTATTGACTAAATGGAGATAGCCTCTGTTGTCAAGTAGTCCAAGTCTTTTCTTCATATTTTCCGACTTTGCCAAGAATACTTTACCATTCCCTTTAGTTACGCTGCCTATCACTAATGTTTTTAACCCGAGCTTTTCCGCTGCTGATTCCAGCCTCTTCATATTTTGTGACGGCACTGTTGCCACTATGTGATACTCTTCTCCTCCATGAAAGATTAACTCATGGGAATCCAAGTAATTATTATCTCTTGTAAATCGTTCAATTCCTTTTGCCGAAGGTATTTTAGTTATAAAAAAATTTACTTTACTTTGAGCAGCTAGCTCGTAAAGCGATATAGCTAAACCGTCACTAGAATCTATAGAGGAGGAGAAATACTTTGCCAGGCCTATCCCGAACTTTTGTTGGGGTCTAGGTTTAACGACAGAAGAAATTGCCCTATCTTTAAAATTTCCCGTGGCTTTAGCACCCTCATTAATGATTTTCAAACCTGCTGCAGAGTATCCAAACTCTCCAGAGACAACTATAAAATCGCCTGGTGCAGCACCGTTTCGAGATGGAATTTCGCTATTATCAGAAAACCCTATCATACTGCAATCTATAACTAATTCATTGGATTGGTTTGTGTCGCCACCTACAAACGTTACCCCAAACTCTCTCGAGGACATCTTGAAGCCTTTTGCCAATCCTAAAATATCATTTTTAGAATATCTGGTAGGAATCCCTATAGAAATTAAAGATACATAGAATGGCTTGATACCTTTTGCTGAAAAATCACTTACACAAGCTACAATACTTTTTCTTGCTATTTGCCATGGTTTCATCACTGAAGGGACGTCAGTGGTTTCCACAAGCATGTCACATTTGAAAACTAGTTTGACCCCCTTCTTCAATCCCTTCTTAGAAGAGATGACTGATACATCATCCTTTCCAATCCGCGTTGCTCTAAGAATATAATCATTAGTCTTAGCGCGACTAGTTTTCCTGAGGTTAAAGATAAAGAGATTTATGATTTCCTTTTCATTTAACCGTTTCATAAACCGACTGGACCTTATTAATTATTCTATTATAAAGAGTCCGTACGAGGGACACCTTCGATTCAACAGACACTCTAATAGCATGCTCTGTGTTGGAAGCTCTCACAAGAACCCACGAGTCGTCGTCTATTATAGCTTTAATGCCATCCATTGTTATGATATCTGACGATTCTCTCTTTAGAATATCCGATAATTTTTCTATAATCTCGCCATGCATATACGAGGGTAGAGACATTTTTGTCCTTATCTGAGAGTATTGCCCTGAAAGTTTCATGCATTCGTCGATCGTTTTCGTATTAAGCGATGAGATTATTGCACTTGCCAAGAACCCATCCCTACACATGTTAAATTTTGGCAGGATAAATCCAGCGCTGCTTCCTTCTCCACCTGCATCTGCATCTTCCTTTAACATTTTGCTAACCACATTAGATTCACCAACCTTTGAAAAATCAAACTTGACTGATGCAGAACCGTACGATTTCGCGAATTTTTCTATTGTTACGCTAGTATCTATGCTTGTAACAAACTTCTTCATTCCTAGGCTAAGTGCACTTGCCATGCAGAGCAATAGCGTTGTGTCCGGAGCTAATTTCTTACCGTGCTCGTCAACTACGACAAGCCTGTCTCCATCCAAGTCTAGTGCGAATCCAAAGTTAAATTCATTTGCAACTACCAGATGTTTTAAGTCATTCAGGTCATCCACCGTAGGGTCTGTGCCTCTTGACGAAATCCCATAAACATCATTGATGCTGTGAAATTTGTAACCTAGATTCTTAAACAATTTATTAATATATCCACAAGCTGCCCCACCTCCTGGGTCGAGGCCTACCTTGGCATGATTATTTGAGTGTGTAGAGTTTTGAGACTGCTTCAATAATTGTACAATTTCATTTATATAATTTGAAACAGTTTGAAACGATTGGCCATAAACATGCGTTAGCTTTTTTTCTGTGGGGGGTATGCCATTTAACATAATGTGCAATTCGTTCTCGAAAATTCCTCTCCCCTCTAAGATGAACTTTAGACCGTTCCATTCCAGCGGATTGTGAGATGCTGTTACTATGCATCCTGCTCGGTACTTTCGTGATTCATGAAATACCATTGGTGTTGGTGCAACATTGAGGTCATATACTTCGACCCCTTCTTGCATAAGAGACGCTGCGACAATTTTGGCAATGGCCATACTAGATGGTCTTGTGTCTCTTCCAAGTACACATTTCTGCTTCGGTTTAACCAGAGAGCGCGCAAACAATCTGCTAAATTTGGCGACCTCATACAAACTGAGGTCATCATTAGTATAAACACCCCTAATACCAGAAATTGATACCTTCACAAACGAAATTACAAATTGAGGAGTATTAATTCTCTACTATTCCTCGAAGTTGCCCTTAACGCTTGAAGAATTAAATAAAGAGCTATAATTTTCATATAATACCCAACTTGAGAAATTGCCCTAGTAGCTCAGCCTGGTTAGAGCGAAGGTTTCGTAAACCTTAGGTCCCGGTTTCGAATACCGGCTAGGGCTGCCATTAAGATGAGATAAGGACAAATCTTACTTTTTGCGTCATCAAAACAATGATACTATTGTTGTTGTTAGAGTCTTTAATGACTCGATGGACAACCATGTAGCCCCTATTAACAGGCTAAGTAATTCAACCAATGCAATAAAGGAACTTTAGCATATAGAAGCACCATCGACAATAATGCATACTGCGCCATAAGTAATAATAGTTATTAAAGTACAGCAACTAGCGGATGATGGCTACCGCTTTTCTTTCCATTAATACTTTGAATAAAAGGACTACACTTGTCAAAGCCAATCCTGCAACAATACCTATCACAAATGCTTCGGATGTCACAATCGTTATTCAATCATAGTTAAATCCATAAAAAATTAATTGATCTAAACTTTGGCATCTCATAAAAGGATGCAGAAAATAAATGGGTATGAAGTTGTAAAGAGAAGAAAGGAAAAGTATTAGACCAGAAACTAAGATCATGATTTATGACTGTACTTCAATTCAAGGAGATATCTGTAAAATTTTTGACATGAGTCGAGATCGGTGGATTTACGTTTAAGCCCAGACCATCAGAAAAGTTTGTAAATACCATTGAAAGCATATCCTTGACTAGCAGCATAGGTTAGACTTCATTACTAATTTGTTATTAACGCACAGCTTTGACAATAGACTAATCTAAAACTGCATTATCAGCTGCATTGAATTTCTGTCAGGCGACGTAGGGAATAATTCACCTTCATTTAAAGATTTACTGACAATAGTACAATTTCAGGGTCTAAGAAGAGATCTCTACAAAATATCCGCCTGATCCGGTCGTTGTATATCGACCTCTCCGATGCGTGTGTACTAGTGTCTAAAATAGATCATTATGACATGTCCTGCCCGCAGAATAGGTTATATATGAGGGGTTACACGTCTTCTTAAAGACTTGCATATATTTCTTATAGTAACCTCTGTTACTCCTGCAGCTTCCGCAAGGCCCTTTTGTCTTATATGGTCATCGTCTTTTGTAGCAATACTGGCTAGGTATAGAACCGAGGCTGCAAATCCCATTGGATTTTTTCCAGCTGACAATACTATCTCGTCCTTGGCTATGTTGCCCATGAGGCTGATCGCGTGTCGTTTAGTTTTATCACTAAGACTTACTTTGTTGGCAATCCTAATGATACAGCTCATAGGATCCACTATCGGGATTTTGATATCGAGTTCGAATACTAACGTTCTGTAATTTCTAGCAATATCCTTGCGTTTAATGTTGCTAGCAGTAGCTATCTCCTTCAGAGTTCTAGGTGCTCCCATATCCCTGCATGCAATGTACATGGCTGCAGTCAGAACTCCTACTATTGTCTTTCCCCGCGGCAGTTGTCTCTCGTACGCCTTTCGATATATGTAAGCCGTTTTTTCAACTATAGCATAGGAAAGGCCAAGCTTGTCCTTTAGTGTATCGAGATGTTGAAAAGCCTGTCTCAGATTTCTATCCTCAGAACTATGAACTTGTATTCGAGAATCCCAAGTTCTGAGTCTTTCTATTGTGGACCGCATTGATACGTCAAAAATTTGTCCTCCGGCATCCCTGTTGGCTCTGCCTATTACTGTGGATAGTCCCATGTCATGAACAGCCAAGGAGGTGGGAGATCCTGTTCGAGCTTTTTCGTTCTTTTCCTCAGTAGTGTATGCCCGCCATTCTGGAGTAGCCACATCTTGAGTCTTATCTGTAATTACCATACCACAATTGCTACATATTATTTCGCCTGATTCGTGATCGGTAATGACGTCTTCGTTATTTAGACACAGATGGCATGTCAAAGGAGGCATGATAGGTTGCATTAGTACAGAAAACTTCCTATTTTATAGGTGTATTATGTCCTTATAAAGGGTGCGCGCTAGCGGCTTGCCACACAGATGCCGCTCACTCGTATAAATCAATAATGTAGTGATCTCATACATTTTGTAATGCAACAGCGTCGGCCTAAGTACCACGCTCTGGACGAGACTCAACCTCGTCACCATTTTAGGCGTGCTGACGCTATGTCTCCTTTCATCCACGGCAATCTTGAGTACTACGGAGGATTATAATGTTCATTTACAATGGTGTTTTGACTTAAACTTTCATTCTGACATGAGCTGCAATATAAAAACTAAAAGGAAGAATCAATTACTAGAAGTTTTTCTTATCATCACTCATTTACATAACAGATTCTCAGAATAAACGCGATAGCTTTCTTCATAGTACAACGCGTATCAGAGAGGTGCTATGGTCTTCATCGAATCCATATTGTAGGGCAGTACTACGTAATTTAAATTAAACGTACTAGCTGTCGTTGCTGTATGTTTGCCTAATTCTCAGGGAACATCAGAATGTGGAAGAGTTTGCGTTCTTCTCAAGTTAAAACGGTACAACTTAGACCCAGCACTCATTGCATGACACTCTTATATATTGGAGAAGCCAACGTTCCCGTTACCTGATATAGTAGAGACTGGCTTTGCGTGGTAACTGCCCTGAAAGAAGCAGAAAACATGTATCAAAAATACTCCTCATGAATTGGCAGGCTTATATCAAGGGTAGAGACACATAAGACTGTCAAATATATTTTCTTGAGGTCTTTCTGTGTACTTAATATGGCTAGGGACATTTTGTTTGAACGGCGGGAGTCATACTGCCCTAGCAAGCCTACCCTTCGGTAGCAGATTCACAGCGCAGAACCTGCATATGTGTAATACAATTAATATTGCAGCAACTTTACAAATCATCTATCGGATATTTTGAAAGACATGAGGTGCATTCGTATATCTCTTTTCCCACAGGACCTGCGACATTAAATCTGACGATAGTAGTACATTTTGGACACTTGCCTTGCGTTGTACGAGATTTTCTCTGCGGCTTCAATGTT
>DASTUU010000414.1:0-2033 GCA_035759485.1 Nitrososphaeraceae archaeon | reverse complement strand
CGCTATCCATTCGTCCATAGAATAGTCTTGAATGAGACGATACTGGTATTTTTTGACATCTTCTGGATTGGCTAGAAAAATTATTTCTCTTTCTTCATCCATACAATATCGTCTTCCTTTCATCTGTTTTCTTAATGCATGAACACGTTCTTCTGTTAGAGGTCCATCCCTTTTTTAGTTATCTCACTCATTTACTGACTAACGGTGCTAAAGGAATCCTATTATCCATTGTGGTCATTGTGGCTTTTCTGATTGATATTTACACTCGGTAAGTTCGAGTATATGATTTCTAGATGTTATGTCAAACAAATCTCCAAACACGAATTAAGCAAATTACAACCAATCGAATTTTGGAGAGACAAGAAAACTATAATTGACTTTTGATCTAACCAATAATTAATCGTGCATCTACGTGGGCATACTTCTAAGTTAGTCTATTATCGAAATAGACATTTGTATTGTTGATTCCCTGGTCTAATATTTTCACATGAAATCTATGGTTACACTTCCTACAAAATAAGATGCCAGCAACGTAGAACGTCAATTCGATATCCTTAATAGGACTAGGTGTATGAATGCCGCGAATAATAAGACCATCTGCATGTGGGTCAGCTCCCACTATTTCGATGTCCTTTGATCCACACCTAATACAAGGAAATCTAATTGACCTAAAATCTTTTTTTATTCGTGTGTAATCCTTCTCTTTGACCGGATATTCTTCCCTCATAATGTAACCAGCTTCTTTAACATTTATGTTCTAGTTAAGATTAACTAACAAACAATAACCAATCTATACATTTATTCCGTGATTATATTACCAAATTGCCACCAGTGGGAGAACGGATAAATCATGGGGTCATGGAGAAAGGGAACATTATGAACATAGTTGATGTAAGCTTTCTTTCGTTCTTGGTGTTTTCTTCATCAGAGATAATGAGTGATATCAATCTCTTGGCTTTTGGTTTAACTGAGACTCATGATAATAGATCTCTGTTGTCACTGGGTACAGATCATGGTAGTGAAATATTCGTCTTGCACGGTGCTACGTTAATAGATGGAACTGGCTCAGCTCCGAAAAGTGACTCAGTTGTAATCATTAATGGTAACAAAATAATCGCAATAACCAATCAAAGTGAGAATCTTGATCAATATTTTAATAAATTGAATGGGACACAAACAGGTGTAAGGTTTCTAAACCTAACCGGAAAATATATCATGCCTGGACTTTTTGACATGCATGCTCATGTCGGAGGAGTACTAAAAGACTCCTACGACCGAGCTACATCAGAAAATATGCTTGCTGCGCTTTTAAATCATGGGATTACAACGATTAGAAATCCTGGAGGCCCCACTAATGAATCTGTATCCCTGAGGGAGGATATACTTAGCGGAAAGATAACAGGACCTGAAATATTTACTGCCGGTAGGCTTTTAAACACTCCTGAACTACCTATACCATTTATAGAAAAACAGGTTACTACCGAAGAGGAAGTTATCGAGGAAGTTCGTCGTCAAGCTGCCTCAGGAGTAGATTTTATTAAGTTATATGTTGGACTAAATCCAGAACTCTTAAAAGTTGCCATAGACGAGGCTCATCACCAGGGAATAAAAGTGATCGGACATCTCTATCTTACATCTTGGACTGAAGCGGCAAACCTCGGAATAGATTTTCTAACCCACGGGGTTCCCGTTTCTCCGTTCCTGTTGTCTGAAGGCAAGCAACGAATCTTTAATCTAACTGGTGGAGATCCTTTTGATCATTCTTTATGGCTTGACCTAGTTGACCTTAGTAGTCAAGAGATTAGTAACATGATAGACAGCCTGGTCCAGAACCAGATACCAGTAGATCCTACCTTGAACGTATATGAAGCTATCTTAAAGCAAGGTACTAACGATCCTCAGAATCAACAGCGCTGGAATAAGGTCTTGCTACTAACAAAAATTATGCACGAGAGAGGGGTGCAGATACTTTCCGGCACAGATATCCCTAACTTTGAACTTGTTCCAGGAAAAAGTCTGCATCATGAGCTAGA
>DASTUU010000413.1:0-14788 GCA_035759485.1 Nitrososphaeraceae archaeon | reverse complement strand
ATCTATGTTTAGAAATGTTTCAACACCGATCGCCTCACCATAGTTATATAGAAAATCAAGCACAAACGGAATTACTAATATGTACGAAAATATGATGCCAATAATAAACAAAAATATCGTTGGTAAAAATATATTCATAATACTAATTTTCGTTTTGTCCTCTATCGCCGGTGAAATGAAACCAAATATTTCCTTGGCAATTATTGGCATGGAACCTATGACGCCAATCAATATAGAAACGTATACCTGAGAAAAAAATGCTTGGCCAGGAGCTGTCTGAATTAGTTTTACTTCTGGTGGGAGCAATGTTTCCTGCATAAATTTAGTGATCTGAATAGCAATATTATGAAAAGGATCAGGATAAGGGTAATAGAATAAAACGGCGCCCCCCAGCTCCAAAGGCTTCATTCCAAAGCTCATAGTGAAAACAGTAACAATAATAACACAAACAACCATATGGAGGATTCTTGACCGCAGCTCCTCTATATGCTGTCTTAGCGGCATCTCCTTAGAGGAGGAGAAAGACATGTTATTGCACCACTGAATCCACGGCTTTCATATATATTATTAATTAATATTAGGTTATAGACAAAATTATTCGTTTCTGTGTTCTTTTCTCCACCTTAACTTTGCCTTTAGTATCTGTTTGCTGCTTCTAATAAGTAGATTGCCTAGAATATTGATACTGTTATGGTGATAGGATTTTCAAAAACATGGGTTGGTGTTGATGGTTCGGAGTGTTCGAGGTAGTTGCCATATGTACAACTAGCACAGCATACGAAACTAATATTCTGGCTCCAGTTAGTATAGATAAATGAAGAGGAAAGCAAAAGCTGAGACGTCGAACACACAAGAGAATTGCTAGATGTCAGTTAGATGTCAATAACATAGTCAATCTGATAGTATAAAGACCTCTATTTCTAATTTCTAATCTTAACGAACTTGCATTAGAGGATGCGACAGGAAATCCTAGATAGAAAGTTCTGGAACTAAAGATCGAGATCTAAACACTAGAAGAGTCTAGCATCGGTCTTATTATTTAGCAGAGGTCAATAGGGAACCATGGATAGAAATCTTATCCAACAAGTAGAGAACGAAAAAGAAGATATAATTGGAGTCCCGGTTTGTGGAGGAAACCTATCATCGCCCGTGGTTGATACGGTAAACTACATTGGCGAAGTTCATTACCAAATAGGAACCAGAATTTATATCGAAAATGCAGACTAAAGATAGCGGAAAACAAGCCGAAGAAAAAAGAGACCTAGAACTGGAAAATATAGTGGGTAATCTGTTTATAGCAGAATATCAAGTAGACAAACTTCGAACTCGATTAGCGGACTTAGTTTATGGTTATAGACCACGAATGAGTAACAATAAAGCATCCACACATGTATTCAAACACAATAATAAATGGTATAAACTATCACTTAGCGTTGATGAAGTGAATGTTACTCCTGCTAAAGATATTGTAGAGCAAGAATTCGACCACTGACCGACTACCATTTTCTTTACTTACCCAAGGATAAGGTAGAGGGCAGTGACCCACTGTGATTTGGTCACAAGAAAAAATAAGATGGATAGTTATTTGTTCATGTTACTTGTTCATTCTGATAACATCTACTTGACCACTATGCAGCCAATCTTTGAGCTCCTCATGAGTTGGCTTGGCATCATGTTTGCCAGCCAAATGGAGGTGCAAAAGTGCATAGTTGACCTGGTTTAGCAATGGTTTGTTTGCTTCATCACCTTTGCGAGCTTTGGTCTGTAAGTCACCTGGCACAGTATTCCACCAGTCGTTAAAGCTCCTCTGCATTGCGTGTAATAAATAAGCAACATGCATTTTAAAGGTTAAAAAATATTGTTTTGCAGTAAAATACAGGACCCCTGTACAGCAGTTCAAATACGGCTTCTCTCATCGGGCTCCGGGGTTTTTGCCGTCTAGTAAATAGATATTCCTCCTCTTATCTTACCTCCTATGTTGTTTCCGACAAAAGAATAATCCCTCTGTAAAAAGAGACAATAATGGACAAAAATACCCTCTGCATAGCAATGTTAGATTACTAACCAAACAGTAATGCAGCAAAGCGACACGTTTAGTATCCATTACTGTAATATTCTACCCAAGATTCTTCCCATTTTTCTAGACCGTACGGCCCCTTTGACCTATCGTACGCTTTTTTTACCAAAACTCTCAAAAATTTTGCTCCATAACTACCATCTACTCCTTGTCCAGGTCAACATTTAGCCTTGAATGAGATCTTTTTGGATTCGATCCCATCAGATGTCAGCACTACTACAAATGTTAATGTATAAGTGGTACACAAATACCCGGGACTGTAAATGAGAAAATCTAGTAACTCAGTTCAATGCTTGAACTATGCACATGACAAGTACTTTAGAGTTTAAGGAAGCACGAATAGTATGTCTTTACAAGTAGTCAGAATTAAAGGAATACCAATTCGTTTACATTTCACTCTAATTGCAGTATTTTTTTTAATAACATGGACTCTTGCAACATATTTTATGCCCCAAAATTATCCAGGCCTAAATACAATACAATATTGGATCATGGGGGCAATAGGCGCAGCATTCTTATTCATATCAGTTTTGTTGCATGAATTAGCGCACTCAATAATTGCTACAAGATACGGACTTAAGGTACGACAAATAGTCTTATTTATTTTTGGAGGAGTGTCTGATTTTGAAGAAGAGGAACAAATTACAAAGGATTTCCGCAAAGAATTCAAAATTGCAGTAGTAGGTCCAATAGCGAGTTTCGTATTGGCTGCCGTATTTGCATCTATTTGGTGGGGAATTTTACTGTCCCAAGCAGGTAGTAGTGGTAATGGCAGTAACGTGGCAATAAGAGACCTTAATATAATAATTGAGATGGCCGAAGGTGTGCTGTTTTACAGTGCCATAGTAAATATTCTTCTTGGAGCTTTTAACTTAATACCTGCTTTTCCACTTGATGGCGGCAGAATACTGCGTGCTGGATTAGTGAAATGGAAAAAAGATTATGATCAGGCTACTAAAGTGGCAGTAAAAATTGGTATTTGGATATCATATGGATTTATGGGATTCGGATTCCTTTCTATGTTAAGTGGATCATTTACAGGCGGACTTTGGTTGATTCTCATAGGATGGTTTTTGAATAACGGAGCTCAGTCCTATCTTTACCAACGGGAAATATCATCTGTATTGTCAGCAGTGCGCCTAGAGGACATAATGAATACCAGGGTAATATGCGTAAGGGAAGGTACTAAAGTTGATGCTTTATTGAATAGTTACTTCAACCAATATATGAAGAGTGCATTTCCAGTGTTAGGGGCGCAAGATGATATTCTTGTAGGTATGGTGACCTTGAAAGAAGTAATGAACGTACCAGAATATAAGAGACAAGGCATCAATGTAGAAGAAATAATGATTCCTAGAGATAGCTTAATTGTTATGGAATCAAATAGAATGGCCGATGAAGCACTAGCGCAAATGACTCGAAGACATATGGGAAAAGTCTTTGTTTCTGATAAAGAAGGAAAAAAGTTGTTGGGATTAATAAGCAAAACAGATATTATGAATGTTGCTGCTGAAAGGCGAGAATATGCAGAAGCTGTAAAGAGATGAGGCGCAATTATACATCTCCTCCTATATTATACAGTTATCTCTTTCTTTCATACATCTTTGGTGAGCTAATTTTGGTCTATGACCTATAGCCTCTGGAATTTCATCAAAAGCTCCCTACTATGGCCTCAATCTATAGATTCGACAAATTTTTTGTCGTAAGGAATGTAGATTAGCTTACCAAAAAAAGATATACAGCAGGAATAAGAGCCATCACAAAAAGATACCGTGAGCTTAATCGTCATCAATAAAGGACGCTAGGATAGGTAAATTGTTCTATCTTTAGCAGTTACTAAAGGTTAGCTCATTTCATATATCTATGGATTTTTTGAAGAAAAGTCTGTCGATAGGTTTCAAATGCATCTTCTCTTTGCAAGCAGGATCTACAAATATAGTACTGATATTTGTCATGAATAAAGCCGTCGGACTCATCAAAATCATATTCGTCATCAACTGGTTCTTCCTTTCCGCAAATAAAACATTTTGGGACTATGATCTTCCAATATCGCCTGGGTCTAGACGGTTGAAATTCCTTCCCATTAGTTCTAGATCGTTCATAGCCAGTGGAAGTTCCTTGCTCTGCCTTTCTTATTGAGCAATCCAGATGTTTGATGGCCTTTGTTGATTTAGACCACAGTGCTCTTCCCGAGCTTATGCCTTTACCACACTCAACGCACTTACCTCTAAACTTAAGCGTGATTGAGATCCAATCTGTAATGTTATTGTTCAATCATATCAAGTCCTAAATTCTGTGTACAAACCTTATCTAAAAAACCTCATCTAAGGATCTCATTTTCTAAAAAACAGTTCTGTAGGATAACCCTGCTATTTCCGTAATAAGCAGTCAATAATTTATTTAACAATATTTTCCTGATTATTTTCATAGTTTAATTCAGTTTATCTAGATATGAAGAGCCTCTTTTATTTTTATGTGACCTGAACTTTTAACTGATGGCTAAATTTCGTATTGACAACATCATGTTTGAAAATGTAGTAATAGCATCACGTGCAGTTTAGTGCAAAGGTTGAAATATGAAAAACCTATCTCTGTCCAGTTATGATTCAGATTATCAGTCATTCAGAAAATATTGTCGCCCTAACAAGTTACACATTATTTCTAGCAACAGTTTTTGCTCTCATCGTATCCGCAAATCTACTGCCAGTAGCTTCCGGTCAGCACCACGGTGCACCTCCTCCTGCAGCCAGCATCGGGGACAGAAAGATTTCGCTGAATTTTGAAACCCAGCCGAATCCTATAGTAACGGGTCAAGATGTAGAGATGAAGATTGGCTTCCTGGACGAAAAAGCAAAAAAGAATATAAATCATGTCACATTCAGAATGGACGTCTCTAAGGACGGAAAGCACTTTCTTTCAGAATTTTTTCACAGTCATGAAGGAAACGTAAATTTATTATTTAGAAAAATAGGTGAAGCGACCTCTTCTGCCCCGTATTCAGTAGGAGCCACTTTGGACGTTTTGACGAATGCCTGGATTGCAGATCCAGGAAGTCCTATAATCGTTAGAGGAGGAGAGATTTTCTCGCAACCAGGTACGTATAAAGGGCTAATCGAGGTAACTACAATGGATAATGATAAAACGGATCTTCCGAAGCCTATAATTTATGAATTCAACATTCCTGTTTCATAATAGTACAAGGTGGAGTTTGTTATTATAAAAGTACCTTACGGGGGCTTAAGTGGAAATATTGAAGGGCAAATAGGCCTCCTGCGGCGTAATCAGTCTGAGTACTCAACGATAGATCGTACTAAGTTTCCATTGGCCATAGAAAACTATGACTTGCAATGGCAACATTCCTTGGGGTTGTCAGGTCATAAAAGGATCTAGTTTGGTATTCGTTTTCATTGAAATCCCCTTCTTATTATTATTCTTAGCATTCTTACCAATAAATTGTCTTCTTGTATTATCCATCTCTGTTGCCTGCCTTACTATATCCAGATGCGTATAGTCAAGTGTATCTGAAAGATATACAGTATATATAAGAGCGCTGTGTTTTCCCTCACTTTTTCTAAGTATCCTGCCGACTCTTTGTGCAGCTTGATTCATGTTAGACGTGCTTGCTAAAATTATGGCTATTCTAACCTCTGGGACGTCATATCCAATTTCTAATGTATGGACAGAAAGTAGAGGATAAAAATCTGTACCCCACCTCGATAGGATGTCCTGTCTTTCTTTAGATTTCAGTTTGCTTTCGATAATCATTGACTTTATTTCCCTTTCACTCTCTAAAGTTTCTTTTAACTTTGTGATGGATTCTATTGTTTCACTAAATACCATTATTCGTTCAGACGGATGCCTAGTTGCAATGAGTTCAACTGCAGCAGAAATTTTATTTTGGGCGGAATTAATGAGGTTCTTTCTATTTCTCACATTTTCAAACCAGGACCTTGCTAATTTTGCTGATATGCCGCCTTTTCTCAATGCCATACTCATGGATTGTGGATCAGATATATTCAATTCATTAGAGATCTTTCTAATTTTGTTTGAATAGCTATTGTAGAGGTTTTTTTCTTCGACCGTCAATTTGGTCTTTATTGGTATTACAATAGGCTTTGCAAGCCTACCATCATGGACTGCATCTTTAATCATGTATTTTTTCACAGGCGGTAGTAAGGACACTATGGTATTATAGTTCGGATGTTGCTCGTCTATAGTCGCTGTTAATCCCAAGAGAGCTTTTTTATGACTGGATCTGTACTCGTCTCTGTTTAACAGATAAAACATCCTTGTCAAGGTCTTTGCAGAATCGGTTAGCAAATGCATCTCATCAAATACTATTGTATCGGCACTATGGATTAATTTCAAATTGCTAATTACGCTTTGATATGTGCTTATTGTTATTTCTCTTACCTCCTTACGCTCTCCAAAATATACTCCTATGGATTCTTCAGGTATGTGATATGACAAAAGCCGTCTAACATTCTGCTCGATGAGAATTATCCGCGGGACTAAAAAGAGTATTGATGGTACAGTACTATAACGAGAGCCATTATTACCGTCAGAGTTGAGATTCGCTGTGTCGTTATGAGTAAGATTTTCAATAGCTCTTCTTTTCGCGCATTCAAACGCAATCTCTGTTTTTCCTGTTCCAGTGCTGTATATAATAGATCCTCGGTACCCATTAGAAACCCATGCATTGACGGCGGCCATTTGGTCTCTTGTAAGAGCAAAAGGAAAAGTCAGGTTCAAAACACAGGGTTTTGCTTTTTCCAAGATTTCCAGTTGTCTCCTTGTAAGCCTATTACAGTCCTAGTTAACTCTGGCTGGTCGGTATGGTTTATGCGCGTTGATAAGAGCCACGTTGTGTAGTTCTCTGAACAGTAGTAAGCATCTTTTTGGGTTATCAAAAATACTCCTATTATTAACAACAGTTCAGTAAAAGATATTCTTATTTCACCTCATCTATAGACGCCACACCCATTGTCTACTGTTCTCTAGATTCATCGCCTTCTCCCGGCAAAGTGTCTATGTCATCAGCTCTCTGGGCATGGTCAGGTCAGGTGGCGGCGAAAATACTCGCCCATTACCTTCCATGTGTATTCATATCTCATCTGCCACTGTGACATCCTGTGCCTCCTTAGTGCTAGTATTCCTGAATAGGGACATTTTCAAGTTTACTTCTCCACTCGTACCAGTTTTTCTATTGTCCCAAATACCGGCGTATTACCAAAGTGATTATTAACCTTGGCTGGATCAGCCCATATGCTAATGACATTATTGTTCATTGCTTTTATGCTAACTGGGACATTTGGCACTGGTCCTTGTCTCATCGTTATAGTAGCAGTTCCATTATATACTGATGTTGAGTTGTTTGGCATTGACATATCTGTACGTGTAAAGTTATAGATCATATGATTATGTGCAGCTGATCCATTTGTCATTACCATATTGAACTTTGAATGAAATGTGGCTAGCGGAAGACTGCCTGTTGAGGCGGTAACATTTGTAGTAGCACCGGTTTTATTAGCAGTTTGATTCCCTTGTCCGCCTCGTGTTGTACTATTCATTGATAAGCTACATCCTTAAAGACCTGAAACTATCCATTTAGAATTACCATTCTCATCGTTCTGTAAACTTGTAATGGTTCCAATTGCATACAGTCCTGGTCGTACCATCTTACCCTCATGAGAATATCCCTGCTTTTGTTGTGGATATTGATATACCATGGTGCTGGTTTGGCTCGCTCCTAATACCAGTATTGTTGCAGATACAATGAATAAGGCTGAGAGTTTTATTTGTATCATTACAAGTGATAGGTGTCCGGACTTCGTTATTAAGCTTCCATTTGCCATGTCATTATGGATGTTACAATTAGTGTCAGTGCTACATTCCAAGGCTAAGTCAATTGTCCATGTGAGTCTCAGTCGGGCTTGGTAAATGAAATCAGAGAGATCCTTCACCTTATTGTTATGCTGCACTACGCGGAACGTTAGTTTGAAGCAGCTACATACAGTGCTTTACCGAGATACGATAGATTTTGAATCTAAAGCACGTCATGTACACCTAAACGGCATCTGACCCAGTTAACTGCAGAAAAAGCCCTCTAGAAATAATTCCAGAACTCTCATAGGCAAAACGAACAACAGACTAAATAGTACAAAGCAGCAGTTAATCCAGGCGGAAATTGCCCTACTAATAACTCACATCTATATTATCATGTTCTAATAGATCAAGCTTCAGGCTCGGCGTACATAACATTATTTAAAGGGAAAGTTGGTTCTTTTTGGTTTTAGGCATTTAGAGGCCGGTAAGCTTTAGCCAATTTCAAGCGAGATCTATCTGGGGTTAAGACAGCGTAATCATACGCATACGCATATAATGAATCTATTAATCTTGAGGACTTTATAGATATTTTGAACCACGCCTAGTTAAAAACACAAGATAGTGATAAGTCTATGCTAAGAATGACATTCGACAGAAAGGGGATTGCATTTGGTATGGCCTATAACTTAGGAACACTATTACTAGGAGTTGCCTCCATTATTGCACGTCTGTCAGCAGGACTGTTCGTAATCGTGGTGAGAAAGGTAGTCTTCGAAGGAGGGCCGAAAACCATGGAAATGGGACTATGGTTAAGGGATCGGACTCTCTTTTTCATTGAGAAATCTCATAAATCAATATATCCCCGCGTTATAGGAGTTGAGAAAATATTGAAAGCTTTAATTATTGTAGCTGTCGGAAACCTAAAGACAAAAGGGGGGCCTAAAATTGTAGCAGCAGGACAAATCATAAGACGAGAATGTAAATCACTCATAAAGGCTGAAGTAAGGAGAAAGAAGAAATTAGATAGCGCTAAAAAGCCTCAAGTTTCTCTCGAGGAACTAGTGAAAGATAATATTAGCCCTAGCGTGGCATCAGCCGACCAAGCAATCCAGACCTATGGCAGACCAGACATATTTAGACACGATCACGAGGATCAATAATGATGCAAAAAGTTAGCTTCTTGTTGTGTAGATGAAATTGGTTAATAATTTATACAAGTACAATAAATGAGAGTAATGACTAGATTAACTATAGTGTATTCATTGACTAGCTTGGTTGGATCCGGGCAAAAGCTGCATCTATTTTAATCTCCAAGTGGTACTTTCAAGAATTGAGATTTTGTCAAAATGAGATCAAAAGTGAATCGAATCGAATTTTGATCTCATCTTGGTCTCTGTGGCATTAAGCTTGAGATACAATTATAACTTTTCTATAAGGTAGCAGTAGTATATAATGTTAAGCGATGCCAATCAATACGGGCAGTCAAAAATTTTGTATGAGAGAGCCAGAGCTGTAATTCCGTCTGGCGTCAATAGTCCTGTTCGATTCTATGCACCCTTTCCCTTTTTTGCAACCTCTGCCAAAGATAGCAAGATTGTGACTGTTGACCACAAGACGTATATAGATTACTGCATGGGGTATGGGGCTCTGTTACTCGGTCATGCGTATACCCCAGTAATTAATCATGTTAAATATCAGATTGACAATGGGAGCTTATTTTGTGTACCGACAGAAAATGAAGTTGAACTGGCAGAACTATTTTCTGAAATACTTCCATTTGCTGAAATGACAAGAACTGTGAATACCGGGGCAGAAGCAACTATGAATGCCATAAGACTAGCACGTGCATTTACTAAAAAGAAGAACATCATTAAATTTGAGGGATGTTATCATGGATCATATGATTATGTACTAGTTAACGCTGGTCAAGCACATAGAGGAATTTCTTCGTCAGAAGGGAATATCGAGGAGGCTGCTTCGCATACACTTGTTCTGCCTTACAATAATTTTGCAGAACTGGAGCAAGTTATAAGTACGAGCGATAATATAGCTGCTATTATAATAGAACCAGTCTTGGCCAATTCTGGTCTCATATTACCAGGCAAAGAATACCTTAATAATATCAGAAACATTTCAAGGAAAGAAAATATTGTACTAATATTTGATGAAGTAATAACAGGATTTAGACTCTCCCTTGGGGGGGCGAGTGAGTTTTTTGGGATAAAACCCGATATTGCAACCTATGCAAAAGCCATGGGAAATGGGTTTCCTATTGCCGCTATTGCTGGCAGGAGAGACATAATGGAACAATTTGCTCCCATGGGCAAGCTGTATCAGGCAAGCACTTTTGCTGGAAACCCTACCTCCGTTGCGGCAGGTATTTCAACTATTAGGACCTTAATTGAACAAAAGAACACGATATATCCCAAAATTGCAAAAATATGTGATAGCATAGTTGGCGGAATACGTGATACAATGAATACATATAGCCTAGACTTTATACTTACATCTATTGGATCAATGTTTCATTTATCCTTTATTCAGGGAGAAATACTGGACGCAAGCCTTATGAGAAAAGCTAACCTCGGTTATTTCAGGTTAATGTATAATGAACTGCTAAAATCAGGCGTATTCATTCCGCCCTCGCAATTCGAGACATGTTTTGTATCGTATTCACATAACGAGGAGGACATAGACCAGACAATAGAGTCGTATTCAAAAGCGTTACAAAAAGTGAAGGAGCACCTGTGATTAACGAATTAACAATTGGGACGAGAGGAAGCGCACTGGCAATTGCTCAAACTCAAATCGTAGTCAGAGCGCTCAAAAGAAAGTTCCCTTCTATTAAATTCAATGTTGTGACAATTAAAACCACAGGAGACATTGACAAAAGACCCTTATTTACCATCGACAGAAAGGGAATCTTTGAAAAGGAAATAAATGATGCGGTAATCAGAAATGATATCGATATTGCTGTACATAGTCTAAAAGATGTCCCGTCCGATCTTTCCGATATTCTCACCGTCGCAAGCGTCCCAAAACGATCTAAACCAAATGATGTCTTAGTTTCGCATACAGAAACCAAATTAAATTGCCTGCAATCTGGTGCGGTCATCGGGACAAGCAGTCTTAGACGAGCTGTCCAGTTAATCCGACTGCGCCCAGACTTAAACGTCAAACCCATCAGAGGAAATGTGGAGACGAGGATAAGAAAAACATTTAGAGGAGGTTACGACGCCATTGTTCTTGCGGAAGCAGGGCTCATTAGGCTTGGACTAGAGGACATGATATCTGAAAGGTTTGCTCTAGAAGACTTCATACCCGCCCCAGGCCAAGGCGCGCTGGCGGTTATATGCAGGACAAATGATCAGGAATTAATAGAACTCCTCAAGAAAATAGAGGATCCTCGATCAAGAGCCGAATTTGAGGCTGAGCACTCGTTACTAGAGCAAGTAGAAGGAGGCTGCCGTTTTCCCGTAGGAGCTGTAGCAGTTACTAGGCGTGGCATCGCCTCCAGTATTGATGTTAATAATACAAAGAGGAGCCTAAGTACATATGATTCTCATTATATTACCTTATATGTAAATATATTTTCTGCTGACGGAACAAAGAGCATCAAATTAAAAAAAATGGGAAGTATAAAAAATGCAAAGCAACTTGGGGTTAGTATGGGACAGTCGCTCATCGAAAGAGGCGCCCTGGCCTTGGCTAGGGGTTGGCGTGAAGCTGTCGAAGAATGGAATAGAAATTAATATATGAGAAGAATGCCTGGCAGGGTGTTTATTTGTGGAGCCGGTCCAGGTGATCCACATTTGCTAACCCTAAAAGCCGCTAAGCTACTCAAGACGTGCGATGTAGTACTATATGACAGACTGGTAACTAATAAGATTATAGAACAAATTCCTGAGAGATGTAAAAAAATCTATGTTGGTCGAGACATAGGGAGCTCCACTTGTCATCAACATAAAACAAACAACCTTATGGTAGAGCATGCAAAAAAAGGTGAAAAAGTTCTGCGTTTAAAAGGTGGCGACCCTTTTGTGTTCGGGAGGGGTGGAGAAGAGGCAGAATATTTGCGTGACAACAATATTAAATTTGAAATAGTTCCGGGAATCACTTCCCCGATTGGGTCAGCAATTTATGCGGGGATCCCCATTACACATAGAGAGTTTTCCTCTTCTATCGCCATTGTTACTGGACAAGAATCAGCTAAGAAGCGAGAGCGTGTAGTGAAATGGGACAAGCTGGCTCGTGCTGTGGATACATTAATAATAATGATGGGCATAGGACGGCTGAGGCAAATTTCTACAGACTTGATTAATGCAGGCATGAACAAAAACACAGATGTCGCAGTTATTGAAAACGGTACTACCTCAAAACAAAAGTTAGTCAAGGGGACTCTTGAAAATATCGTCGATTTATCAAAAAAGGCAAAGATAAAACCCCCAGCAATAATCATAATTGGCAAGGTGGTTTCTTTACAAGAGAAGATTTCTTGGTTTCGGAATAAATTTTAGATTCATTGAATCCATACCTGACTAACAAAATAATAGCGCTTACCACAAGTGGTAAATCAATCAAAGAATTTTCAGATCGTGTAATTTCCGAAGGAGGAAGGATAATCGCACTTCCCACAATTGAAATAATTCCTAGCAAGCCGAAAGTTGTTGAACAGATAATTCAGACTATTACATTGCGAGACCACGACATAGTCGCGTTTCTGAGCGCTAATGCAGTAGACATATTGTTTGATTTAGCCTACAAGACCAGTCTCGTAAAAAAGCTAGTTTCACTATTAAATTCTAGGATCATAATTGCCATAGGGCCAAACACAAAAAAAAGACTCGAAGAATACAATATACAAGTCCATCTAGTTCCTCAAAAATATTCAACGCAAGGACTAATCGAGATGCTTGTTTCAAATATCAACTTGGCAAAAGGGAAAAGCATAATAATACCAAGAAGTGGCGAGTCCGATGCCTTGGTTAAGAAGTCTCTTATAAAGCTGGGTATGACTACCGTAGATGAGGTAATATTGTATAAAGTTAAGACTTCAAGAGCAGTTGAAAACAATATTTGGAGGGAGTTTGTTCCGACTCTGACTGCGCGAAAACTAGACTGTATTATCTTTACAAGCCCATCGTCGGTAAGAGCATTTTTTGAGATACTTAGAAATGACTATGGTTTGTCCCATATTGAAGACGAATTAAGCCGTATTAAATCAATTATAGCAATTGGGCCTAGGACGGGGCAGGAATTGAAGGGTAGAGGGATTCAAGCATCGATAGCAGAGATTCATACAATTACAGGGGCTTTTGAACTTGCGAAGAAAAACCTAGCAGCCTAGAACATTCGAGTGCTTTAAGATTTGGTTGCCTGGGAGCAGGCTCTGTTTGAGCATATTGAGCATATTGAGCATATTGAGCATATATACAGGCTGGATTTGAGGTCACAGTATCGAGAAACTGTGCAATTATTGAGGAATAACTGCCAAAATATATATAATACATAACGGCGTTATGTATGTTAATGACTAGCGAAGAACTCAATATGGATTATAGTAAGTATGATTTTAAAGATTCTACCGAGTTATATGTGTACCTAAGTAAAAAAGGCCTTTCAAGGGGGACTGTTGAAGAGATTAGCAGATTAAAGGGTGAGCCTGACTGGATGAGAGACTTTAGATTACGATCTTATGAGGTTTTTATGAGTAAGCCCATGCCAAATTGGGGAGGCGATTTATCAAAAATCGATTTTCAGAATATATATTACTATGCTAAGGCGGCTGAGAAGCAAGGCAAGAGCTGGGATGATGTTCCGGAGTCAGTCAGAAATACATTTGAGAAACTAGGAATTCCAGAAGCAGAAAGAAAATTCCTCGCAGGTGTTGGCGCCCAGTACGAATCAGAAGTTGTATATCACAATTTGCGAGAGGATTTGGAAAAGAAAGGCGTAATATTTGTCGATACCGATACTGCAGTAAAAAAGCACCCTGAACTTATGAGAAAGCATTTTGGGAAAGTTATCCCCCCAGAAGACAATAAATTCGCAGCCTTGAACAGTGCTGTTTGGTCTGGTGGCTCATTCATTTATGTTCCACCAAGTGTAAAGGTTGATCTTCCTCTCCAAGCATATTTTAGAATTAATGCCGAAAATATTGGTCAATTTGAAAGAACATTAATAATTGCAGACGAGGGTGCCGAAGTCCACTATATTGAAGGATGTACTGCACCAGTCTATACAACTGAATCACTTCATTCCGCAGTTGTTGAATTAATAGCTAAGAAAGGTGCCAAGATTAGGTATACTACTATACAGAATTGGAGTAAAGATGTGTATAATTTAGTAACTAAGAGGGCATATGCATATGAGAATGCATCAGTTGAATGGATCGATGGAAACCTTGGCAGCAGACTAACTATGAAATATCCAGGTGTATATATGCTTGGAAGGAATGCTCACGCAGAAGTTGTATCGGTCGCATTTGCAGGCTCTGGTCAACATCAGGATGCAGGAGCCAAAGCAGTTCATTTGGCGCCAAATACAACCTCAAGGATTACAAGCAAGTCAGTTAGCAAAGATTCAGGTAGAACAACATATAGAGGATTACTTCATGTTGCCAAAGGGGCTACAGGTGTCAAATCAAATGTTAGGTGTGATGCGCTGCTATTAGATGAAAATTCAAGGACTGACACTTATCCCTACGTAGAGGTAAATGAAGAAGATGCCACTATCTCTCATGAAGCAACTGTGGGAAAAATAGGAGAAGATCAAATCTTCTATCTGATGAGTAGAGGGTTCTCAGAATCTGATGCGTTATCTATGATAGTTGGGGGATTTATGGAACCTTTTACAAAGGAATTACCAATGGAATATGCAGTAGAA